>NZ_RAWG01000254.1 GCF_003611735.1 Corallococcus sicarius
CCTCCCACCCACGCCGGTGGAACCTGTCGCCCCACCGGTTGCCCTCGCGCGGGTGCCCGAGACGCCCCCCGTCGCGGCGGGGCCTGAGCAGGAGCCGGAGCCTGCCGCGGAGGCCTTTCTCGAAGCAGCGCTGAAGGTCCAGGGGCCGCCGCAACCGGAACTCCGGGACCGCGCGCGCCGCGCCCTGCCCGAGACGCGCCTGCGGCTGGTGAAGGCGTTGCGCGCCGACCATGCGTCCCCCCAGGCCCGCCGCGACGCGGTGCTCGCGGAGCTGCTGGCTTCGGGTGACAGCGTGGAGCCGTGGACGCGGGACGCCCACGCCGCGCTGGACACCTGGCACGAGCGCCTCCCCCCGGACGCGCGGCCCATCCAGACGGAGCCCGCCCACTGCTACGCCGCCGGCTGCGTCTCGCACGTCACCTTCCCGGACGAAGCGTCCTTCCGAACGGCCTGGGAGCGCGCCTCCAGCCTCTCGCCTGGCGCCCACGGCGCCCACCTCCAGCTTCCGCCCGAGCGCCTCGCCTCGGGCCGGGTGCGGGTCCCCTGGCTCGTGCTGCGCCCGGACCGCTCCTAGCCCCCGCTCTCACCCGCGCAGCACCCATCCCAAGGAGCCCCCCATGTTGAAGCACCTGTCCACCCACGCCCTCATCACCAGCGCCGCCCTCCTCTTCGCCGGCTGTGGCGCCACCGAGGAGCAGGCCCCGGAGACGGCGGCCCCCGCCCCCATGCCCCAGCAGTCGGAGCTGATCGCCGCCTGCGTTGACACCGAGGAGCTGGCGGAGGCCGCCGAGCACTCCTGCGTCCACGCCGAATTCGGTCCCTTCGAGTCCGTCACGGCGGCGCCCCTGGGCGGTCCGTCCTTCGTGGACGTGAGCGCCGCGCACACCGCCTTCAACATCACCCTCCCGGCCATCACCTACCAGCAGTGGACGCTGGGCTACGCGGGCTCCGTCATCTTCACGCCCGAGGAGTCCACCGAGTACGCCTTCCTCACCTCCGGCTTCCGCGCCGTCCGCGTCGTCAACGCGGCCACCAACGAGGAGGTGGGCCTGGAGTGCCACTACGCCGTCCCGCAGGAGGTCTGCGGCAGCTTGCGCTCCGCCGTCACCGCGGACCTGGAGGGAGGCATCGACTACCGCGTGGACTTCGCGGCCGTCGTCCCCCAGGCCTCCTCCTTCCTCCTCGTCATCGAGGAGACGGGGCACGCCCACGCTGAAGAGTAACCCCTCCAGGCGCGCTTGAAGGGGGGCCCGGGGACGCCATCGCGCGGCCCCGGGCCTTCCCAATACCCAGGAACTTATGTATCTCGGTTGCATCTACAACATCACCCCGAACCGGAAGTCCGCCCATGCGTCTCCCCTTCCGCGCCTCCCTCCTGGCCTGCTGCATCGCGGCACTGACCGCCTGTGGCGACAGCAACTCCCCGCCCCCCGACGCCGGCACGCCGCAGGAGCAGACCGACCCCTGTGCGCCCCGAGGCCACATCCACCGGGAGCCCGAGGGTGACTGGTGTCACTGCGACCGGGGCTCCATCGCCAGCGAGCAGGGCCTGTCCTGCGTGCCGGACCCGAACTACGTGCCGCGCGACGGCTTCGACTTCGGCGACGACGGCGAACACGCCTGCTTCCACGTCACGAACGGCCCCTTCAGCACCGTCACCGCGTCCCCGGACCGGCTGCCGCGCGTGGACGACTTCCACACCCACTACACCGTCAAGCTGCGCCAGGAGAACGGCGCCTCCGTGGGCACGTTCAACTTCAAGGCGTGGGCCACGGGCGACTTCGTCCTCTACCTGAGCACGCATGACGTCGCCGTCACCGTGAAGGAGGGCGAGCGCGTCGTGGAGCCCGTCGGCACCCAGGCCACCGGCGCCTTCTGCGACGGCCTGAAGCACATGGTCGGCTACGAGCTGACCGACAAGGTCCAGTACACCGTCTCCTTCGGCCCCACCCCGGCCCCGGAGCTGGGGCTCGTCATCGAACATCTCCCGTGATGTCACCTGCCATCTATTGCAACTCAGTTGCATTACAGGCATGACAGGGCCACCGGGCGCACCGGCGGCAGGTGCCGCCTGGCACCCCGCGCCCGGCATCCCGAAAGGAAGCACCCCATGATGAAGATGAAGCGCATCGCGCTGAGCGCCCTGCTGTCGCTCGGCCTGACGGCCTGCGGTCCGATGGAGGAGTCGGAGCCCATGCCCGAGTCCATGTTCGAGGAGCAGGGCTCGCAGGCGCTGGACGCCGCCTGCACGTCGCTGGGCACGGGCATCACGTCGCACGCGTGCGTCCACTCCGGCAACCCTGCGGATCACCTGGCCCGCACGGCGAGCGCCACGCGCGTCACCAGCGCGCCCTCCATCAGCACGAAGCACACGGCCTACGACATCGCCCTGCCCTCCGGCGCCGAGGGTTCGGTGACGTACGTGCCGGCCACCACCGGCTCCTATGCGTTCTACCGGACGCAGAACGTGCCGTTCACCGTCATCAACGGGAGCACCAGCGCCACGGTGCCCTCCGCGCTGTCACAGACGGTGTCCTCCTCCGGCTGTTTGCTCGTGTACGTGTCCGTCCATGACCTGACGGCCGGCACGACGTACATCGTCGCGACGGGCCCCGCGTCCGGCAATGCCATCACCGTGGTGCCGGAGTTCCTGGACGACTCGCGCACGCGCTACTACCGCGACGCGGACGGCGACGGCTACGGCAGCACCACGTCCATCTACACCGCGTGCACGCCGCCCGCCGGCTACACGACGCAGCGCTTTGACTGCAACGACACGGTGGGCTCCGGCGCCAGCATCAACCCGGGCGCCACGGAAGTCTGTGGCAACGGCATCGACGACAACTGCGACGGGTCGCAGTGCTAGCGCGCTGAGCCCCGACGACCGCTGACGCGGGCCTGAGCAGGGCCCGCACCCACGCCGGAGCACCTCCCCTCGGAAGGGTGCTCCGGCGTGGGCCTCTTTCCCGCGCTTCCACGTGCCCTTTCGTCCGGCGCGTGCCTCCCTGAAGGACCCTTCCCGATGCGTCTCTCCTCCGCCGCCTTCTTGTTCGCCGCTTGCGCCACCCTGACGCTGAGCGGCTGTGATGACGAGCCCACCCCCGTCACGCCGGACGCCGGCGTCCAGACGGACGCGGGCGCCGATGCGGGCACCGACGCCGGAAGCGATGCGGGCACCGACGCCGGTACCGACGCGGGCTCCACCGTCACCGTCACCGCGTCCCAGCCCGCCGAGGGCGCCACGGACGTCTACCCGCTGGAGATGTACCCGGACACGTCCGGGGAGAAGCCACTCATCGCGTTCCGCAAGGTGCTCACGCTCACCTTCAGCGAGCCCATGGATGCGTCCAGGGCCCAGGTGACGCTGCGCGACCGCACCGACGCCACCATGCCCGCCCGCGTCCTCACTGGCACCTGGTCCGAGGACGCGCGCACGCTCACGGTCACCGTGCCGCGCACCGAGGAGAGCATCCGGCCCCTGGAGGTCTCCACGCGCTACACCGTGGCGCTGGACGCGCTGCGGGACGCGGCCGGACATCCGTTGAACCCCGCCACGGCGGGCCTGGGTGACGGCGCGCTCGACTTCACCACCGGCGAGCGCGACCCGGTGATGGAGCACGCGTGCACGCACACGCTCGTCAACACGCCGGAGGCCGTCACCGCGGGGCGGACGCCCTTCGACTTTCCACCGGACACGCACACCGGCCACGCCCTCTACGCCGTCACCCTGCGCGCGGGTGAGGCGGGCTTCGGGGGCTACACGGGCTTCATCTCCGACCCGGCGAAGGCCGAACAGGTCACGCTCTACCTCAACCAGGAAATGGCGACGAAGGTGACCAACGACACGGCGGGGGGGACGGACGTGGCGTCGGTGCTCGCGCCCGCGCGGTTCATCTGCGCCGGCATCACGCACACGGTGAAGTTCCCCGCCGAAGCGGGAGATCAGATCTACCTGTTCCAGTTCGGCCCCACCCCGTCGGAGAAGTTCCAGTTCGTGCTGGAGCGCGAGTAGCGCGACCACGTCCCAGGGGGAGGCCCACCGTCCACCAGGACAAGCTTCCCCTCCCCGCCGGTCCGGTGCCGCGACGGGGTGCACACGCTACGGTGGCGCTTCGCCTGGAGGCTCCGCCGCATGCGTCACCCCGCCGCCCGCAAGCCCCTCCCGCCGCACGAGGAGGTCCAGACGCTGCCCCACTATCTCGTGGGCGAAGCGCTGGATGGAGTCCTCTACATCTCCTCTCCGTCCACCGAGCGTCTCAAGGGCCTGACGCCCCTGCTCGGTCGCGCGCCGGAGGGCTGGTGGTGGACCGCCGCCCCCCGGCTGTTGATGGGCCAGGACGTGCTGGTGCCGGACCTCGCGGGCTGGATGGGCGGACGCCCGGAGACGCTGCCTTCGGGCACCTTCATCCACCGCATTCCGAACTGGATCTGCGAGGTGCTGTCCCCCTCCAGCGCGAAGCTGGACCTGGCCACCAAGCTGCCGCGCTATGCCCGCGCGGGCATCCAGCACGCCTGGGTCATCAACCCCGTGAACCGCGTGCTGGAGGTGTTCCGCCTGGACCACGAGCGCTGGATGCTGAAGCGCGCCTTCGTCGGCGATGAGTGCGTGCGCGCCGAACCCTTTGAAGGCCTGGAGCTGTCGCTGGCGCCGTTCTGGTCGCCGAGCTGAGCTGGGTCACGCCTCCGGTGGCTCCCACGCGCCCGTGAAGGCGTCGAAGCGCCGCACGTTGACGCTCAGCGCGCGGTGCACCTGGGTCTCCGGCCCGACCTCCACCGGCGCGCCATCCGCTGGCACCACGAGCCGCTCGAACCGGGTGCCCGTGAACCAGCGGTGCGGCTGCACCTCCAGGACGAAGAAGCCCTCCTCGTCCAGGTCCGCCTGGATGGGCACGAAGTCCACGCGCTGCAGCTCCACCGGCGGCGGGAAGTCCAGCGCGAGCCGGAAGGGCACGCGCACCTCCGCGCGCGTCGCGCTCCCCGCGAGGAACAGCGAGCGGCCCTGCATCACCTCGCCCTCTGCCCCCAGTGCGCCGGAGGGCGGCTGGAGCAGCAGCGACAGGGAGCGCGCCATCCCGGCGATGCCCGGGGAGCGCCCCAGCACGTGCGCCTGTCCTGCGTCCGCGAGCAGGTCGAACACCACCTCCCGGTCCCACTCCCCCAGCACACGGCCGCCCGAGAAGAAGTCCCCTTCGTGCGCGTGCGCGCCAGGCAGCAGCACGTCGCCCAGCCGGCGCAGCAGGGCCTGGGGCTGGAGCGGCGACGCCTTCTCGAACAGGTAGATGGGCCCCAGCACCATGCGCGCGGTGGTGAGCTCCACGCGCCAGCCGGTGTCGGTGGTGAAGACGCCGACCGTGTCCTCATCGGGTGCGAGCGCCGTGCGCAGGCCCATGCGGAAGGTGATGCTCCGGCCTCCGGTGCCAGACAGCCCGCAGGCGTTGACGCCCGCCGCGAGCGCGCCGCCCAGCAGCAACGTGAAGGCACGGCGGGTGTGACGCACGGGGGAGGTCATGGCTTGTCCTCCTGGAGGTCCAGGTACACGGTGAGGGTGCCGCGCACGGTGCGGGGAGCACCGGCGGAGAAGTGGCGCGTGGCGAGCAGGGACGCGGGCGCATCCGGGCCGCGGAAGTTGGACACGTAGTTGAACTCCGACTCCCGCCAGCGCGCGTCCAGCAGGTTCTCCACCGACACGCCCAGCTCCACCGCGCGCCAGCGCGCCCGGGCCCCCACATCGAAAAGGAAGATGGGGTCGCTGTAGCGGTCCAACGGAAGCGGCCTGGGCCCGATGGCGCTGTGTCCCAGCGCCAGGCTCCACCCCACGTCCTGCTGGAGCACGGTGGTGGTGCCGCGCCACGCCGCGTCCACCCGGCCCAGCACCTGCGGGATGTACGGCAGCACCGTGCCGTCCCACACCCGCCACGAGGACGCTCCGGGCAGGGGCTGCGTGGCGCGGGCCCACGCGAGGCTCGCCTGCACGTCCAGGCGCTCATGCCACAGCAGCCGCACGCTGCCGAAGGCGCCCAGCCGCTGCGACGGACCAATGGGCTGGTTGCGCCCCGTCGTCTCGCTGAAGACCAGGTCCTGCGACACGCGCGTGGCGAACACCGCGCCCCGCGCCTCCACGGTGGTGGCGCCGTGCGCCGCGTCCCCCCAGCGCCAGCCCAGCCCCGTCTCTCCGGACGTCACCCGCGCGTACGGCGCGAACTCCGCGTCGGACAGGCCCGCCGCGTCGCTGGAGCGCGCCCCCAGGCCCGCGCTGGTGAGCCACGTGAGGCGCGGCGTCAGGCGCACCTCGGCGGTGGCGCGAGGACTGGCGAAGAAGCCGTACGCCTCCACGGACTCCTCGGGGATGCGCTCACCCTGCCGGTCCTCGTCCGGGCGGTTCAGGTCCTCCACGGCGAACAGGAAGGTGTCCACGCGCACGCCGCCCCGGAGCGTGAGCCACGGCAGCGGGCTGCTCCGCAGGGACAGCCAGGCGCCCAGGTTCGTGGTGCGCACCTGGTTGTCGAAGACGGTGGCGTAGGGCGCGCCGCCCTTGTCGCGCAGGCGCCGCGCGCGGGTGTGTACGTTGTCGTAGCGGGCCACGTAGCCCAGCTCCACCGGCTGCGGCTGTCCCGCCCAGACCAGCCCCGGCGTGTAGCGTCCGCGCACCCCCACGGTGGTGCCCTGGTAGAACTGTTCGGTGTTGTCGCCGCGCTGCGCCTCGCCGATGGGGGGCGTGTCCTGGAGGAAGCCGGTGAAGTTCTCGCGGCTGCGCATCTGCCGCGACACCGCGTAGGCCAGTTGCACGAAGCGCCCGCCGCGCTCCAGCCGTGACACCCACTCCACGGAGGCGATGTGGCGCTGATTGGCGCCGCCCTGGTTGGGGTCGTAGAGGCAGAAGAACTGTGAGTCCGGGTCCTGGGCGCACGGCAGCCGCGCGTCCACGACGTCCGTCTCGCGCACCACGCCCGCGGAGGAGAAGCGCGCGCCGTAGCTCGCGCCGAAGAGGCGCAGCCGTGTCTCCGGCCCGAGCCGCAGCTCCGTCTGGGCCATGAGGCCCGCGTTCGCATACGCGCGGTTGGGGCCGAAGCCGTGCCCCTGGCGCAGCAGCACGCCCACGAAGGTGGCGTCGGTGGACTCGGGCGGGCCCCACACCAGCGACAGCCGGCGCGACGCGAAGCTGCCGTAGCTGGCGGAGGCGGTGATGCCCCGGCGCTCCAGCCCCAGCTGGTACTCCACCGTGCCCGCCACGCCGAAGTCGCCCTGGGACGGATCATACGGACCCTCCGTCACGCGCAGCGACTTCACCAGCTCCGGGATGATGAAGTACGTGTCCGCGTAGCCGTGGCCGTGCGCGTGGGAGACCTCGTTGAGGGGCACGCCGTCCAGGCGCATCTCCACGTCCTTGCCCTCGCCCGCGTCGAAGCCGCGCAGGTACACCGTCTCCGCGTGGCCCTCCCCTCCGTGGTTGGCGAGCATCACGCCCGGCGCCAGCAACAACAGGTCCGTCGCGGAGTTGCGCGGCACGTCCGCGAGCTGCCCCACCGTGATGTGGAAGTCCCCCACCGCCACCGGAGGCGGCGCGGCCGTACGCCCCCGCACCGTGGTGGAGAATGCTGGCGGCTTCGCGTCCGTGGGCATCGGATCCGCTAGCGCGGTCGCCACCGGAGCCGCTTCCGGAGACTCGTTCGGGGCCTGCCCCGGAGCCTCTGGCGCGGTCACGACCGGGGCCGCCGTCGGAGCTTCCACAGGGGCCGCGGGCGGCTCGAACATCACCGGCACATCCACCTGCACCTCCAGGGGAACATCCCCCCGGCGCGCGGGCTCGAAGCGCCAGCGCGTGGCCGCCGCCATCGCGGCCCGGTCGAACGCCTCACCGCCCGACTCGCGCACCTCCACCCGGGACACCTCGCCCCCGGTGTCGAGCGTCAGCCGCAGCACCACCCGCACGGCCTGCGTCAGGGCCGGCACGCCCGCCGGCATCACGGGCGGCGCCGCCTCCACGGGCACGGGGGGAATCACGGGCGCTTCGGGCGACGCGCTCAGCAACCAGAGCACGAGCGTCGGGATGAACACGGGCAACGACCTCGCTCGGCGGAGTCCACCCGACGCAGGCGGCCCTCCACACAGCGGCCGTGGATACCGCAACACGGACTTGACTTGCAACCATGTTACAAATACCAACCAGCTACATGAACCATCGATGGAAGTGGCTGCTGGCGGCGGCGTGCCTGGGAGCCACCGGGTGTGGGGAGACCGTGGCCCGGGGCGACGTCCAGGTGACGCTGAGCGGAGGGGACGGCACGCAGCGCGGCTACGCCGACCACCTCTTCCAGGATCAGTGGTCCGTGCAGTTCAGCAAGTACCTGGTGTCCCTGGGGGACTTCACCCTCACCTCCGCGTCCGGCGACGTGCGCGCGAGCCAGGAGCACGTGCTGGTGGACGTGCAGAAGGGGGACGTTCCGCTCACCGCGCTGACGGGCCTGGAGGCGGGACGCTGGAACGTGGACTTCCGCGTGAGTCCCCCGGAGGCGCGCACCGTGGCGGGCCCCTCCGTGTCCGCGGAAGACCTGGCGATGATGCGCGAGCGCGGCTTCAGCTACTACGTGGAGGGCCGGGCGCAGCACCGCGACCCCACCCGGGGGCTCTACACCTTCCGCATGGGCTTCCCCGTCCACGCGCGGATGGTGGACTGCATCAACGGCGTGGATGGCACCCAGGGCATCGTCGTGCCGGAGAACTCCGTGGCGGAGGCGGAGGTCACCATCCACGCCGAGCACATGTTCTACGACCGGCTGGGCACCCACCGCGGCGTGCAGCTTCGCTTCGAAGCCATCGCCGCCACGGCGGACGCGAACCGCGTCATCACGCCGGAGGGGCTGGCGTCCCAGGACCTGCTGGACCTGCACGGTCTGGACGGAGGCACCCTCACGGATGCCCAGGGCCAGCCCGTCGTCTACCAACCGGGCGCCTACGACCTGCGCACGCTCCAGGCGTTCGTCACCCAGAGCATCGTGGATCAAGCGCACCTGAACGGCGGCGGCGTCTGCACCGTCGCCGCGCCCTAGGGCCTCCCGGACAGGCGAGGCCCCGGCCGGACGTCAGGCCTCAGGGGCGCCCTTGGCGGCGCGCTGCGCTTCGACCTCGCGCTTCACGTCCTCCATGTTCAGCGCGCGGACCTGCCGGAGCAGGTCCTCCAGCGCCGTCTTGGGCAGCGCGCCCGGCTGGTCGAACAGGAGGATGCCGTCGCGGAAGACCATCAGCGTGGGCATGGACCGGACCTCGAAGGCGCTGGACAGCTCCGGCTGCGCGTCGACGTCAATCTTCCCGAAGACGATGTCCTTGTGCGTCTCCGACGAGCTTTCGTACACGGGCGCGAATGCCCGGCACGGGCCGCACCAGGTGGCCCACCAGTCCAGCACGACGATGCCGCCCTTGGTCACCGTCTCCTTGAAGTTGTCCTTCGTGATTTCGAGCGTCGCCATGACGGCCTCTCTTTTCCTGGTCCTGACTACCGGATCCTAACGAACGTCCAACAGCTCCACCTCGAACAGCAGCGTGGAGTTCGGGGGGATGACCGGAGGAAAGCCCCCCGCGCCATAGCCCAGCTCCGGCGGAATGGTGAGCTTGCGCACGCCGCCCACCTTCATTCCGGCCACGCCCTGGTCCCAGCCCTGGATGACGCGGCCCGCGCCCAGCGGGAACGTGAAGCCCTGCCCCCGGTCGCGGCTGCTGTCGAACTTGGCGCCCGTGGTGAGCGTCCCCACGTAGTGCACCGTCACCGTCTTGCCCTTCGTGGCCTCGGCCCCGGTTCCCACCTTCACGTCTTCGGTCTTCAAGCTCATGCGTGACTCCTTGGCGGGAATCCGCCTTGGAAAAATCCGCACTTTAACGCCGGATGCAGCCCCCTGCCGCCCTGAATGGCCGTCCGGTCGCCGGAAAAAAGAGAGTGGCGGCGGGGCCCCGGTCGAAACCGGACACCCCGCCGCCAACTCCTGCCATGGATTTCGTCATTCAGGCTTCAGGTCAGAACGTGCCACCCACGTTGAGGGTGGTCGCGTAGCTGCCACCGCCCGACGGGTCACTGCCACCCGCTTCGATGTTCGGAGCGAACTGCTTGTCGAACAGGAAGTTGTAGTAGCCGCGCAGGTCCGCCGTGAGGCTGCCGAAGTGGCCTCGCAGGCCCACGCCCGCGGGCAGATTGCCCACCGTGTCGTCGGAGAAGCCGCGCGACTCACCCCAGCGGAAGTGGTAGTTGCTGACGCCGATGCCGCCCAGCAGGTACGGCTGCACCGCCGACGCAGACACCGCGAGCGTCAGGGCCGCCTGACCGCCGTTGCGGACCAGGTCCGGACCGTCGAAGTTGGTCTCATCGCCCGGGCCCTTGATGTTGTTGAGCGCGCCGGTGTAGCCCACCTCGATGCCCAGCACCGACGTGGGCTTGAGCGACGCGGTCACGGCCGCCGTGGGGCCGGGAGCAATCTGGGGAGCCAGGGCGCCGGTGTAGCCTTCCACACCACCGCCGACCAGCAACGTCAGACCCCTCTTGTCGTTCTTGTCCTTCTCCTCCACCTCCAGCGGCTGGACCTCCTCACTGGAGCTGAAGTCCGTGGCCGCGGGCGGCGCCGCCGTGCCGCTGCCACCCGTGGCATCCGACGACTCGGGCGGAGGCGGAGGTGCCGCAGGCGGAGGTGCCGGAGGCTCCACCGGCGCGGGTGGAGGCGTCAGGGGCGCGCTCTGCTGCTCCGGCGTGATGGCACCGCTGCCGCCCGTCCCCGACTGCTCCACCGGCTCGCAGCGCAGCGGCGTGTTCAGGTAGATGGCGCCACTGCCTCCCGTGCCAGCGCTGGGGCTGCTCACGCCCTGATCGCTGGTCTCCAGGTTCTGCGAATCGTCCATCGGCGCTGAGCCACTCCCTCCCGTGCCCTGGAGCGAATCGTCCGCGGGCGCTTCCTCAATGGTGAGATCCTCCTCCTGGACCGTCCCCGGAGACACCTGCGCCGTCATCTCCTGCTGGCCCTTGTCCTTGTAGACAGCGGCCTGCCCCGGGGGGCAATCCTTCTCCGCCGCAACCGCGCCCGTCCCGTACATGAGCGCCGCGATGGCGCCCGCCAGAATCTTCTCTTTCATCCAACCCTCCATCGTCGACTGACTGACATGAAGGTTGTCGTGAGAGAGTCTTCCGGCAAGGCATTGACAGGAAACCACAGACAGCTGACCTGCCCGTCCCCCCTCCAGGAGAGGAGGCGTGGCTTCAGAGCCACTTCACGGGAGCGGGGGGCTCGGACGCCCCCCTGCCCCCCGTCAATCATAGACATCCATCAGGTGTCGCGCAGCCAACCGGAGCCCGTGACGACAGGCAATTGCAACGCGCGCTCACGGTCCAGATCCAGGTTGCCGATGTGCAGCGACAACGGCGCCTGCACCCACTTGTAGATGGACTGGTGGAACAGCTTCACGAAGCGGTCCACGTAGTCACCCAGCCGGGGGGCCTCCACCTCCGGGAACATCGCGGTGAGCGCGGTGCGCATCTCCGACGGCGTGAGCTTCTCGCCCGCGTGCAGGTAGAAGCACGCGTCCAGGATGGGGAAGGGCATCAGCTCCTCCTCGCCCACCTGGTCGTGCGCGAGCTCCGGGCCCGCGGGCTTGGCCAGCACCTTGCGGATGCCCTCGTAGCCGGTGGTCTCCTGCAGGTAGTCCAGCAGGAACATCACCACCGTCTTGGGCACGTTCGCGATGACCGCGAGCGCGCCCATCAGGTCACCGCCAATGGTGGTGTAGCCCACGGACTTCTCGCTCATGTTGCCCGTCTGCAGGAACAGCCCGCCGCAGGAGTTGCTCCAGTTCCACATGCGCTGGGCGCGGATGCGCGCCTGGATGTTCTGCTCGGTGATGGGCGTGAGCTTCGCCTCGCCCAGCATCTGCTGCGCGGCGGCCGTCTCCCTTTCGAAGGCCTCCTCGATGGACACCACCTGGAAGGGCACGCCCAGCTCGCGCGCGATGGTCTCCGCCGCGTCGCGCGTCTGCTGACTGGAGTAGGGGCTGGGCATGTAGAACGCCTGGATGAGCGAGCCCGGGTTGTCCGGCCGCACGCGCTTCGCGTACCGGTGCGCGATGAGCAGCGTGAGCAGCGAGTCCCGGCCGCCCGACAGCGCGATGCCGAACAGCTTGAAGGCGCGCGTCTTCTCGAAGTAGTCGCCCACGCCCATGGACAGCGCGTCGAGCACGTCCTCGCACAGCGCCACGCGCGCGCTGCGGCGGGTGTCCGGCGCGGGCAGGAAGAAGCTGCGGTGCGCGGGCACCGGGTAGGAGAGCTTCTCCCGCTGCGTCTTCACCGCGGCCGTGCAGTCCACGGTGGGCACCTTCTTCCCACCGGCGGACACCCAGGACTCGCGGTCCACGCGCCAGGTGGTGTTCTCCGTGCGCAGCCGCAGCGTGCGGTCCAGGTCCACCACCGCGGTGGTGTGGCCCTCCTGGAAGCGCGGCGTCTCCAGCACGGGACGGCCGTTCTGGTTGATGAAGCCACCGCCGTCGAAGATGAGCCCGTCGTTGCTGCCCACCGCGTTGGAGTACGCGATGGTGACCTGATGGTCCGACGCCCGCGTGGCGATGAGTTCCCGGCGCGTGTCCCAGAAGCCCAGCCGGAACGGCGACGCGGACAGGTTCACCACCAGCTCGCCGCCGGAGTACGCGCGCCGGCGCATGGGGCCGTCCGCGCTCCAGATGTCCTCGCACACCTCCGGCGCCACCACGCCGAAGTCGAACTGGAAGAGGTAGTCCCCCAGCGGCACGCCCCGGTGCGTCTCCGCCATGCCGGGCTGGCCGTGGCCGAAGGTGCGGCCCTCGTAGAAGACGTTGTAGGTGGGCAGCTTCTCCTTGGGGACGAGCCCCAGCACCCGGCCGCCCGCCACCACCGCCGCGCAGTTGAGGCGCACGCCCTGCTGGGCGATGCCCACGCCCACGATGGAGACCAGGGGCAGCGCCGCCGTCTCCTTCGCGAAGCGCTCCAGCTCCGGCCACTGGTGGTCGATGAAGCCCTGCCACTGCACCAGGTCCTCGGCGGGATAGCCCGCGATGACCTGTTCGGGGAACACGGCCAGCGTGACGTTCTCCGCGGCCATCTTGCGCGCCAGGGCCAGCACGCGGTCGGTGTTCGGGTGGAAGGCGCCCACGGTGGTGTTGACGCTGGCGATGCCAATCTTCACGAGCCGCATGGTGCGTCGCTCTCCCTGGAAGGGGGGGCACCCAGCAATGCGCGGGAGGGGTGGCCAGGGCAAGCGCAGCGTGAGGCCCGCGCGCCCGGCCGTTCAGTTCCCCCAGGGGCCTCCGGAAGGTGCCCCCGGAAACGGCCCCGGGTTCCCTGCCCCCTAGTTCAGCGGACCGCTGGGGCGCATCGGTTGCAGCTGGGTCAAGAGGTCGCCCAGGTCCTCCAGCACCATCTCCAGCCGGCGCCGGACGTCCAGCTCCACCAGCAGCTCCTGGCGGCGCTCGGGCTCCGGCACCACCGCGGACGCCACCACGTCCGCCAGCATGCCCCCGCCCGCGCGCGCGGCCACCGGCAGCAGGTTCTCCGCGAACGAGGGGGGCACCCGGCCCGCCAGCTCGAAGACGGCCTGGCGCAGCTGCTCCTCCTCCGGCCCCGTGTAGGACAGGTCCGGCAGCACGTGGGCGCGCACCTGGCGGTAGAGCTTGTCCGCCGACAGCTCCTCCACCAGCCTCACCCGGCTGACGCCCTGCAGGAGGATGTTGTAGCGGCCGTCCTCCACCTGCTCGTCCCAGACGATGACGCCCGCGCACAGCATGGGCTGCAGGCCAGGCCGGCCCTCGTACTTCCCCTCCCACCCGGGCTCCAGCTGGCCCAGGGCGAGGACGCGGTCGGTGGCGAGCGCGTCCCGGACGAGGTCCCGGTAGCGGGGCTCGAAGATGTGCAGGGGGATGACGGTGTGGGGAAACAGGACCGCCGACGGCAGGGGAAACACCTTCAGCGCGCTGGCGGCGCGCTCCACACGTTCTTGAGCGGTCATGGTCCGGGCATCCTTCCTGGTGTTCTAAGCCCGCGGGACACGGGTCGCATTCCAATCAGGCAGGCACCCGACCCCGGACGCCCGGTGGCAAGGGCCCCGGGTTCCGCTAGGGTGCGCCGCCGCATGTCCTCCATCGACCCTCCTGTCC
>NZ_RAWG01000255.1 GCF_003611735.1 Corallococcus sicarius
CCCCCACGCTGGATTGAAGTGCTGGACGACCCCTTCCGCCCCCAGCCCCGCATGGACCGGGACACCCACGGCGGCATGGCCACCTCGGTGGGCCGCATCCGCGAGGACGGGGTGCTGGAGAACGGCTTCAAGTACGTGCTCGTCTCCCACAACACGAAGATGGGGGCTGCAAAGGGCGCCATCCTCGTCGCGGAGTTGCTGCGAGCGCAGGGCTTGCTGGGCTGACAGGGGAAAGGGTCCGGGGAGTGCCTTAAATTCAGGGTGCCACCCTGGCCGCAACCATCTACTGTGCGCGCCCACGGACGCGCGGAAATCCGCCCTGAGGAGATTTAAATGGCCTACGTCGTCGCCGAGCCATGCATCAAGTGCAAGTACACCGACTGTGTCGAGGTGTGCCCGGTCAATTGCTTCTACGAAGGTGCCAACTTCCTGGTGATCCACCCGGACGAGTGCATCGATTGCGGCGCCTGCGAGCCCGTCTGCCCCACCAAGGCCATCTTCCCGGAGACGGAGCTGCCCGCCGACTGGTCGGAGTACAAGGCGCTCAACACCAAGTACTCCACCGAGTGGCCCAACATCGCTGAGAAGAAGGCCGCCCTGCCCGAGTCCGAGGAGTACAAGGACAAGAAGGGCAAGCGCGCCGAGCTGAGCCTGGCCCCTGGCGGGAAGAAGTAGGGCCTCGCGCCGTTCGCGTGCGCCCGTGCGGCTGAAGGCCCTTGCGCCCCCTGGCGTGAGGGCCTTCGTCATTCGTGCCTCCCTCGGATGCCGCATCGGGCGCTCAATCCGCCCTCAGGACGCTGAGCCGCAATCCACGGGCCTCCAGCGCGTCGCGCAGCCGCGCCACGTCCTCGGTGGGAACGGGCCCGTGGCGTCCCTGGATGCGCAGCGCCACCTCGCGCGGCCCGGTGCGCTCCACCTCCACGGTGGCGTCCAGTGAACCGCGCAGGCTCAGTCCCAGCGCCGGGCGCTGGGACTTCACGAACACCTCGATCTTCTCGATGAGCGCCAGCGTCGACTCGACCTGCGCGACCGGTGTGTCGCTGGCCGCTCCGGTTCCGCCCGCCGCGCCACGGCCTTCCGCCACGGGCGCGAGCGGAGCGCTCGCGGCAGGGGAGTCCGTGCGGGCGCTGGATGGAATCGGAGCCGGGGCCGGGACCTGGGCGGGACGGGCTTCGGAACGGAGCGAGCGCTCCAACTCGCGGGCAATCAGCTCCGAGGCCCGGTGGGTGGCATGTTCGCGTCCCTCGGCGTGGGCCTCCTGGCGCACGGTGCCCAGCCGCTGCGACTCCACGTGCATGCCCTGCCGGGCCTGCCGGAGCGTCTCCGGACTGCCGAGCGCACTGCGCGCGGTTGAGAGGACGGAGCCCGAGGCCCGGACCTGCGGCGGGCCGGAAGAGGCGCGCATCGAGGGCCCGGTCGAAGAGGGGACGAGTCCCCCGGACCGGGGGGGCGCCGCCTTCGGAGGCACTCCGGGCAGGGGCATCACGCCTCGTCGGGTGGCGGAACCGGGACGTGTCGGGGGGCTACCGCGTCCGGACGTCTCCTGGAGGACCTGCTGGAACGCGTCCTTCTCCGGAGGAGCCTTCTCGTGTCCGGACGGAGCTTCCTGGCCTTCGACCTTCATGGGGTGCCTCGCGCGAAAGGGATGCGCGGGCTTGAGCAGCGGCCGTGCCAGTGCGGCCGGTGGTCTCTCCAGGAGGGGGGGAGCTTCCGGACGGCGACACGGAGGGTGCCGCCGCCGGGATGGGGGTGCGGAGCGCGGGACGCCCGCTCAGCGCTTGCTGCCGAAGCCGCCCGGCTGGACGGGCGCGGTGCCCGTCAGGTCGTTGAAAGCGAGCGGGCACGCGGCCACGGCGCGCGGGTCCGCCAGCGCGGCGTTCTGGCTCCAGTCCCGGTCCTGGAACAGGAGCGCGTCGCGCACCTCCAGCTCCTTGAGCGCCTTGCGGTACTCCCAGAAGCGACCGCGCAGCAGCACCCGCGCGCCCTTGGGCAGGCGGGTCAGGTCCATGTACTGATCATCCTTCAGCCGCGCCGTGATGCTCACCGTGGCGCGGACCCGCGGCTTGCCGAACTCGAGGTGGAGTCCGCCCGGCACCTCGTTCGGATCCGGGATGTAGTAGAGCAGCCGCGCCACGAGCGCGGGCGGCTCCGGAGGCACGCCCCGCTTGCCCTTCTTCTTGGGCTTCTCCAGCTTCGCGTCGATGAACTCCAGGCCCGCGAAGCCCACCTCCTTGTCGAGGTAGTCGTCGCGGAACTTCGCGTCGGCGACGCTGGAGGCGGTGGCGTTCGCCTTCAGGACCTCCACGTTGTAGCGCTCGAGCAGCGCGGGCAGCGTGAAGAAGAAGCTGTCCACGGGGTTCATGTCGTCCGCGGCGAAGCGCAGCTTGCTCAGGTCGAGCTGCGGGTAGTACGGCGCGAGCGCCACCGCGGTCTGCAGCCACTCCGGTGGCATCTTCTTGTCGATGAGCACCCGCCGCATCATCGACACCAGGTACATGCTGGCCGGGAAGCGCGGGGTGGACAGCTGCGTGTTCACGGACTGGAGCAGCGCCGGATCCACGAAGAAGTTCTCGTCGCGCTTGTGCAGGAACGGCGCGGACTCACCGACGATGGTGAGCAGCGCGCCCACGAGCTGGGCACAGTTCGCATCGGACGTGCCCTGGTTCAGGGCCTGGTACACGCGGGAGCGCAGGAACCGCTTGTCCATGTCCGCTTCGCGGAACACGGGCGGCTCGCCGGTGCCGAAGAAGAGCTCCTTCTGGGCGAGAGCGGGCGACGACAACAGGCTCAGGGACAGGACGAGGAGGGCGCGAGAACGCATCGCCCTGGACCCTACCATGCCGTCCCGGGAGGGATCCTCCCCCGAACGCATCCACCCGCGCTCGGCGTGAAATCACCGGGTGCCATCCGACGCAGGGAGTAATTGCAACTGGATGACCCCAGGCGGTGGGGCTTCCGTGACCGTCGGTCCAGAAGCGGAGGGCAGGGGACGGAGCGACCGCGCGGGTGGTGGCCGAAATGCAGTCCGCCGAGTCACCTGCGGGCGCCTTCTTCCAGGGGGCGTGGTTTTTCCGCCTGTTGGCCGCGCAGCCTTTTGTGTACCTTGCCCTCGATATGCCGACGCCTCCCGAAACAGTCCCGGCACCCGTCACCGTCGCCCAGATCAAGGACGAGGCGGAGCTCATGCAGGCCCTCGCCATCCGCGAGGTGGTGTTCATCGAGGAACAGCACGTCCCCGAGGGCATCGAGCGCGACGCCGAGGACGCGCAGGCGTACCACGTGCTCGCGTACCAGGGCGGTCACGCCATCGGCACCGGTCGGCTGGTGAAGCTGCCGGAGCCGCCCGCGGGACAGACGGGCACGTGGGGGCAGATTGGCCGCATGGCGGTGCTCCAGGCGCACCGCAAGTCGCGCGTGGGCTCGCTGCTGCTGACGACGCTGGAGGCCGAGGCGCGCCGCCGCAACGTCCACGGCATCATGCTGCACGCCCAGCTCTACGCGCTCGACTTCTACAAGAAGCACGGCTACCAGCCGGTGGGCGCCGTCTTCGACGAGGCCGGCATCGACCACCTGGAGATGCACAAGCGCCTGTAGTCGCGCGCGCCTTCAGCGCCTCGGAGGACGGGGCGCGGGCGGCTCGGCGTGGCGCGGATCCTCGGGCCACGAATGCCGCGGATACTTGCGGCACAGCTCCTTGCGGATCGCCGGGTAGTGACGCTCCCAGAAGCCCGCCAGGTCCGTGGTCACCTGGACGGCGCGCATGTTGGGGGCCAGCAGGTGCAGCACCAGCGGCACGCGGCCCGCGCCCACGCTGGGCCCCTGCGCCATCCCGAAGAAGTCCTGCAGTCGTGACTCCACCCAGGGCGGCTTGTTGGGCTCGTAGTGCACCTTCACGCCGCGCCCGCCAGGCAGGGTGACGCGCTCGGGGGCATGGTTCGCGAGCAGGCGCTGCTGATCCGACGTGAGGCGCGTGTAGAGCGCATCCAGCAGCGACACGCCCTCCAGGTCGGAGAAGCTGCGCGCGCCCACGCAGAGGGACGCCAGCGCATCGCGCAGGAAGTCGGCGTCCACGGCGGGAAAGCCCGCCTCCGGGAAGGCCTTGGCGAGCAGGGCCACGCGGGTGCGCCACTGCTCCAGCGCCTCGGGCTCCGCGAAGCGCTCCGGACCCGCGGCGAGCGCCGCCTCGGCCAGCACGCGCGCGGCCGCTTCGGAGGGAGGCGCGGGGGTGCGCGTCTCCTCCAGCACGAGGTTGCCGTACGCCAGCCGGGTGAGGCGCTCCACGCGGCGCGACTCCGGGTTCCACTGGAGCGTGTCCACCTCTTCGAGTGCATCCGGGTAGAGGTCCAGCAGCCACTCGGCCTCCACCGCGCTGGCGAGCCGCACGACGGCACCGCGACCGGGGCGCTCCTCGGCGTCCACGGCGACCATCAGCTCCGCGTCCTGGACGACGCTGAACTCGGACAGGCTGGTGGTGCCGCCGCCGAACATGAGCAACTCCGGCGAGCGCGGCCGTCGTCTGCGGGCCACGCGGTCCGGGTAGCCGGCGAGCACGCTGAGCATCAGGGCCTGCTCCACGTCCTCGGGGCGTCCGGGCCGCGAGCCCTGCTCCCGCACCGAGCGCCGCAGCTGCTTCTGCACGCGCTCCACGGCCTGCACGGCGCCGGCATCCAGGGAGAGGGACTGCATGCGCCCGGAGGAGAACCCTGACCGGCCGGCTTCGCGGAAGCGCTCCAGCAGCTCCAGCAGGTCGGAGGGCCCGCTGACGATGGCCGACGCGCGTCCGCCGCCGCCCAGGTTGGCGCGGGCCTCGCGGCGGATGTCCCGCTCGCCCATCAGGGCCGCGAGCACCGCGGCATCCGCGCCCACGCCCCGGCGTTCGCCTTCGACGATGACGCGTCCCTGTCGCGGGTGGACCGGAAAGCGCAGCAGCCGCTGGCCCACGTCCGTCACCTTGCCCTGCGCATCCACGGCGCCCAGCCGGCGCAGCAGCGTCTCCGCGGCCTCCATCGCGGGCGCGGGAGGCGCTTCGAAGAAGGGGAACGCACCCAGGTCCTTCACGCCCGATGCGCGCAGGGACAGCACGGTCTCCGCCAGGTCGGTGCGGCGGATCTCCGGGGCTTCCTGTTCGGGACGTCCGTCGAAGTCGTGCTGGGTGTAGAGGCGCACGCAGTGGCCCGTGCGGGTGCGGCCCGCGCGGCCTGCGCGCTGGATGGCGGAGGCCCGGCTCACCTTGCCCAGCTTGAGCTGCGGCAGACCGGACCACGGCGAGTGCGACGCCACGCGCGCAAGGCCGCTGTCGATGACGACCGCGACGCCGTCGATGGTGACGGAGGTCTCCGCGACGTTGGTGGACAGGATGATCTTCCGGCGGGAGCTGCGACGTACGGCACGGTCCTGCTCGGCGGGGGACAGGTCGCCGTGCAGCGGGAGCACATCGGCGTCCTGGCGCTCGGCGAACTCCGCGCAGGTGTCGCGCGCGCGGCGGATCTCCCCCGCGCCGGGAAGGAACACGAGCACGTCGCCGTCGACGCCCTGGGTGAACAGGCGCTTGAGCGCGGAGAGGACCTGTTGATCCAGGTGCCGCTCATCCGGGGCGGAGAGGTATTCGACGCTCACGTCGAAGCGGCGGCCCTCGGAGCGCAGGGACGGTGCGCCTCCCAGGTACGCACGGACGGGCTCCGCCTCCAGGGTGGCGGACATCACGACGAGCTTGAGGTCGGGCCGGGCCGACTCCTGCAGCCTGCGCAAGAGCGCGAGCGAGATGTCCGCGGACAGGTGCCGCTCATGGAACTCGTCGAGCACGACGATGCCCACGTCGCGCAGGGTGGGGTCGGTCAGCAGCCGGCGTCCGAGCACGCCCTCGGTGACGAAGGACATGCGGGTCTTCGGGCCGCGCACGTCCTCGAAGCGGACCTGGTAGCCCACGGTCTCGCCCACGCGTTCCCCCAGCTCCTCCGAAACACGCTGGGCCGCGAGCCGCGTGGGCAGCCGTCGAGGCTGGAGGACGACGATCTCCCGTCCCTGACCCAGGCCGGCCTCCAGGAGCGCGCGGGGGACACGGGTCGTCTTGCCCGCACCGGGGGGCGCCTCCAGCACGAGCGACCGTGCGCCTCGCAGCGTGGAGACGATGTCGGGCAGGAGGGGATCGATAGGGAGGGCGACGTCCGCCATGTCCGGGTTCCTCTTCACGGCGGTGTGCTCACCGCGCGGCGGGTCTCAAGGCGTCCCTGCCTCGGACGGGTCGGTCTTCTTGCGTCGGCGGGGACGGACGGCGTCCGGCGCTCCCTCTGGGAGCGGATCCGGATCCGAAGAAGCGTCCGCCTGCACGGCCTCGGCAGGCGGGGAGCTGTTCTTCGGAGGCCGGCCCCGTCGCACGGGACGCACCGCGACGGGAGTCGTCTCGGAGTCAGGTGCGGGAGCGGGAGGTTCCGAGGAGGAGCCGTCTTCACTCCCGCCCTCCGACCCCGAAGCCTCCACTTCGCCAGGCGCCACGGGAGCTGAAGCAGGAGCCCCCCGCCGACCCTTGCGAGTCGCGGGAGCAACAGGAGGCGCCTGCTCCGCGACCTCCGCATCCGAGGTGTCCTCGCCCGGTTCAGTCTCCTCCACGCCGTCAGGATCCGCAGGCGCGGCGCCCTCCGAACCCTCGAATGCGTCCTCCTGGTCGGTGTCGCCCTCGTCTCCAAAGAGCTCCGGAGCGCCATCCTCGGCACTGAGCGCGAGCGACCGACCCGCGCGCTTCCGGGGCTTGAGCGTGAGGCCCGCGGCCTCGAAGACGCCTGGCACGGGGACGAGCGCGGCCTCCGCGAGCAGCCGCCCCTGTCGCAACGCGACGTCCAGGCGTCGCCCCAGTGCCACGAGCGCCTCACGCAGTGCCGCCTCTTCATCCGGGGGCAGCGGGGTAGGGGACAGGCTTGCGTTCCACGCCGCGAACGTCGAGGCCACCAGGTCCACGACAGGACGGACCATCGCGAAGTCGTCGCGGGAGAAGATCCGCGTGACGTAGGCGCTCTTGAACCGCCGCTCGTAGGACGACGCGTACTCGTTCACGAGTTCGGCGGGGGCCCGGCGCAGCTGCGGGAACTTGAGGTGGGGGAAGAGGGCCTCGATGACGGGCGCGCGGCTGCTGGCGGTGAAGGTGATGCCCGCATGCAGCTTCTCCAGCGCATCCACCCACCGGCCCTGCTGGTCGAACGAGAACTCCTCACGGGCCTCGTCGAGTTCGGGCAGGTCCTTCACCTGTTCCAGCAACCCGGCCGCCGGTTCGCGGGCCTCGCGCAGCCGCTCCAGCGCGGAGGCAAGCCACTGCTTCTCGGCCTCGAGCCCCGGCCGGCCGACGACCATCTCCTCCGCCGTGGCGAGTCGGGCCTCGAAGGCCTCGGCGAAGCGGATCAGCTCATAGGATTCGAGCGTGGACGACATGCGTGGACTCCTCGGAGGGGCGGCGGAGATAACACACCTTCACCGTCCGACGAGCAGGGCCTCCATGGCTTCCGGGGCGGAGAAGTCGGCGAAGGCCCACTCCGCGCCAGCGTCGCGCAGCGCCTGGGGCGTGAAGCTGCCCGTGCCCACGCCAATCGTCTCCGCGCCAATGCCCTTCGCGGCCGCCACGTCCTTGGGCGTATCGCCGATGATCACCACGCGGCACGCCTCCAGCGGATGCCCCAGCTGCGCCGCGCCGGCCTGCGCTCCGTGCCGGATGAGGGCCACGCGGTCCTCGAAGTCACAGCCGAAGCCGCCGAAGGCGAACTGGTCGTGGATGCGCACGCGCTCCAGCTTCACCCGTGCGCCCGCGCGAACGTTGCCGGTGCCCAGGCCCACGGCGAAGCCCGGCCGCGAGCGCGCCTCCAGCACGGCCTCGCGCATGCCCGGGTGCAGGCGGTAGTCGCGCTCTTCGACCTTGGGAACCTCTTCGCCCAGGTGGGCGATATACGCGTCGATGACCGCGCTGATGGCGTCCTCGGAGTCCGGCACACCGATGGTGGCCAGCCCCTTGCGGACGATGGCCCGGTCCGTCATTCCGGACATGCTGAAGCTGTCGCAAGCGTCGCGGCGCTGGTGAAGCCGTTCAAAGGCGAGGGCCATGGAACGACGTCCCGCGCCACCGGTGGTGACGAGGGTGCCATCGATGTCGAAGAGGAGGACGGTGGGGCGCATGGCCGTCCATCTAACGGAAGGCCCTGTCCGATGCGAGCCCCGAGCGAGCCGGCAGGGAAGCCATCCCCGCCAGGTTCAGGGCTCGGCCAGCGTGAGGCCCTGCTGGAGCGCCTCGCGCACCTGGGGCACGTCCTCGAGGGGGATTCGTTCCTCCAGCGTCTCCCGCACCCGCTGGCCCCCCAGACGACCGAGCGCCTGGGCTACGGCCTCGCGGATCCGCACGTCGCGGTCCTCCAACTGGGCGCTCAGCGCCTTCACGGCCTCGAACCCCAGGCACTGGCCCAGCGCCGCGGCCGCCCGCGTGCGCACGTCCGCGGACCTGCGAGGATCCTCCATCAGTGCCTGGAGCGTCGGGCCCGCCTCCGGAGATTCCACGTGGGCCAGCGCCGCCACGGCGCGCAGCCGCTGTGCGTCCGGAACGCTCAAGTCTTCCGCGAGCGCCGCGAGCACGGGCACGACCTCCGGCCCCAGCCTGCGCCACGCCGCCCCCGCCACCGTCGGCTGGGCGAGCAACTTCAGCGCCTCCTCCCGCAGCGGACCGGGCGCGGAGGCTTCCAGGGGCGCGGAGGCGGACGTCTTGACCGTCACCCGGGCCGGAGCCGCCTCGGACAGCGGCCCCGCGCTGGCGAGCACCGCGAGGCCGAGCAGGCCCACCCACCGAAAGGGGGAGGGACGAAGACCGGGGTGACGGGATGGCAGGCTCGGCATGCGGGACTCCCGGTGGAGTGAGGCCCTGGTTATATGCCGGCTGCCGGCCCGGACTCGATCCCGCTAAGGTCCGGGGACCATGGCCGGACGCGTTTTCTTCTTCCTCCAGCACGCCACGTATGAGCCCGCCTTCCAGGCCGGCTCCATGGGCATCACCGCCGCAGCGATGGGAGATGACGTCTACTTCGTCTTCGCCTTCGAGGCCCTGCGCCAGCTCGTCCGCGGCGGCTTCGGCCTCGCGCACAGCGAGCGCGAGCGCACGGAGGCCGCCCGCGCCGAAGGCCTCAACGTCCCCACTCCGGCCCGGATGCTCGAGGAGGCCCGCGCCCTGGGCGCGAAGCTCGTGGCCTGCGACACCACGGTGCGCATCTGCGGCCTGTCGCCCCAGGAACTCCAGGGCACCCTGGATGAGGTCATGGGGCTCGCCTCCATCTGGAGGCTGACCGAGGGCGCGCGCGTCCTCACCCTCTGAGCGGGACGGCGGGCATCAAGGCCACATGCCCTCCAGGTGGGTGTAGGTGTCCGAGCTGGGACGGGCCTGCCCTGCGCGGATCGCCTGACGGTGCAACTTGGCAGCTTCACCTGAATGGCGCGCGCGGGCTGCGAGTCGCTGTAGCCTCGGTGGCCGCTCACGCGTTACGCTGCGGCGCATGCAGTTCGTTGTTCCCCCCTGGAAGGAATTCCCAAAGCCTATGCGCGCCAAGTCGACCCCCCTGAGCGCTCTGCTGGCCGGCATCGTCGGTGGTGCCCTGATGGCCGGCTGTCAAACCTATGACTTCGAGCCGGTGGATCCGCTCGCGATCGCCCAGACGACGAAGGAGACGGTGATCGCGGCTCGCAGGAGCAAGCCGGACGTCATGCTCCTGGTGGACACCTCCGGCTCCATGACGTTGCCGGTGAATCCCGAACTCACCGTGAACGGCCAGAAGGTCTGCTACCTCAAGGATCCCGACGGCGGCCCGGATTACCTGTGCCGCGAGGAGTTTGCCTGCAACACCGCCGTATGCCCCACGCGCTGGTCGGAGCTCCAGGGCGCCATGGGCCCGTTCCTGGCGGAAAGCGGCAAGCTGGTCCGTTTTGGCCTGACGACGTATCCGGCGCCCCCCACCTCGAACCCGGGGGAACCTGTTTGGGTCCAACGCTGCGCGCCGGCTGCCGCGGGTGAGAGCGTTCGCCTCCCCATCCCGACGGGGCTGGATTCGGACGAGCAGCTCCAGGCCCACGCGAACAGCCTCAACACGATCCTGCAGGAGATTCCCAACAGCGGGGCGAAGCAACCCACAGGAGGTACGCCGACGGGTGGGAGCCTCCGGTTCACGGCCTCGCTCCTGACGGGCGACCCCGAGGAGCGCGATCAAATCATCATCCTGCTGACCGACGGTCTGCCCAACTGCAACGAGTTCAACGAGTACAACGGCGGCCAGCCGGAGCTGTGCCGCTGCACGCTTGAGGCGAAGTCGCAGTGCGTAGAGCCCAAGAGCCCGTACTATCAACGGGGCTGCCTCGACAAGAACTCCTCCGTCGCGGCAGTGCAGGAGCTGAAGGCGCGCAATATCTCCACCATCGTCATCGGCTTCGGCGCCGAGACGTCGGCAGGGGATGGCCCCAGCGTCCTCAATGAGATGGCGAACGCGGGTGGTTTCGCGCGCAAGTGCCAGGCGGACGTGGACTGCGGCGCGGGCGACACCTGCAACCTGAACACCCAGCGCTGCGGTCGCGCTTTCTACCAGGCCGGCAATCGGGAAGAGCTGGCGAGCGCGCTGAAGGAGATCAGCGAGGAACTGGCGACCATCGACCCCTGCTTCATCAAGCTCGAATCGAGCCAGCTGCCGTCCGACAACCAGCTCATCGTCGTCTACATCAACGGCGAGCGGACGCTCCAGGGACCGGACACCTGGACGCTGGGTGAGGCGGGCGTGACGTTCACGGGGAACGCCTGTGCGCGCCTGGAGGCCTCGCGTCCGGAGGCTCCGGTCAGCGTCGAAGTGCGCGCCATCCGCCAGCTCTAGTCGGAAGCACCGGGCGGAGGCAGCTTTACCCGGAAGGTGGCGAGGGTTATAGGGACCTCGCTAGGCCCGGTTGCCTCCGCCATGAAAATCACTGTCCTCTCGCGCTCCGCCTCCATTTCGTCCACGCGGCGGATCGTCGACGCAGGTCGCGCGAGAGGGCACCGGGTGCGCGTGCTCAACCCGCTCCGGGTGCAGATGCATCTGGACGGGGGCAGCCGCGCCACACTCCTTTACGATCGCAAGAAGCTGACGCCCACCGACGTCGTCATCCCGCGCATCGCCCTGTCCATCAGCACCTACGGGCTCGCGGTGGTGAACCAGTTCGGCCTGGCGCGCGTGCCCCTGGTGAACCATGCCCAGGCCATCGCGCAGTCGCGCAACAAGATGCGCGCGCTCCAGCTCCTGTCCGCCCATGGCATCGACATCCCGGCCACGGTGATGGCCCGCGACGCGGCCCACCTCAAGGAGATGGTGGGGCTCGTGGGCGGGGTGCCCGTGTTGGTGAAGCTCCTCCAGGGCCAGGAGAAGCACGGCGTGATGGTGTGCGAGAGCCTCCAGTCACTGGAAGCCGCGCTGGAGGCGGTGTTGGGGCTCGGGCACAACCTGGTGATGCAGGAGTACGTGCGGAGCACCGGGCAGGACGTGCGGGTGCTGGTGGTGGGCGGTCAGGCCATCGCCGCGGTGCTGCGCAAGCCGCGCCCCGGCCGGCTCTCCCACACCCTGAACCGGGGCGCCCGGCTGGAGGCCCTGGCGCTGTCGCCCAGCCACCGCGCCACCGCGGAGAAGGTCGCCCGCCTGGTGGGCCTGGAGGTGGCCGCCGTGGACCTCCTGGACGTCCAGGGCCAGCCCAAGGTCTTCGAGGTCAACAGCTCGCCGGCGCTGCTGGAGATGGAGGCCGCGACGGGCATGGACCTGGCCACGCCCATCATCCTGCGCGCGGAGGCCCTGGTATCCGGAGCCGCTCCCGTGTGGAGCGCCGCGCTGGAGACGCCCCAGGCGCTCCTTCCGCCGCCGACAGCGCGCAAGGGTGTCACGAAGGTGGGCGTGCCCCGGAGTTAGAAGAGAAAGGGCTCCCCGCGCGTCCGAAGCCCCGATATACGAGCTCCGCCTTCCTGGAGAAGACCCATGCCGAGCCCCCGCCGCATCCCGCATCTGGCCACCCTGCTGCTGACCCTCGCCAGCGCCCCGGTGCTGGCCCAGGACGTGGACCCCGCCACCCTCTACGAGGTCACCACCGAGGGCACGTCGACGCAGGTGAAGGCGGGAGGGCAGGGCACCTTCGTGCTGGCCATCAAGTCGAAGCCCGGCGCCCACGTCTCCGACGAGGCCCCGTTGAAGCTGGAGCTCACGGGCAAGCAGCTGACGCCCGCGCAGAAGACACTGACGCGCGAGCAGTCGGTGGCGAAGAAGGCCCAGGGCCAGCAGTTCGTGGATCCGCGCTTCGAAGTGCCCTTCACCGCGGTGACCGCCGGCAAGGGCACGCTGGATGCGACGCTGACCTTCTTCATCTGCACGGAGAAGATCTGCGCCCGTCAGAAGAAGACCTTCTCGCTGCCCGTGGAGGTCCAGTAGCCCCCATGCGAGAGCGTTCACCCAAGTCCGGCGGCAACGAGCGCGAGCGCGGCGGCACCGAGGCGCCGCGCTACGTCTATGGCGTCAACCCCGCGCTGGAAGCCCTGCGCGCGCATCCCGACGCCGTGGAGCGCCTCTTCATCGTCGACGGGCAGGTCGGCGCCAAGGCCGCGGGCGAGCTGCTCAGCCGCGCGCGCGATGCAGGGGTCCGGGTGGAGAAGGTCGCCCGGGAGCGCCTGAACGCCATGGCCGAAGGCGGCGTGCACCAGGGCGTCGTCGCCGAGCTCCGGGGCTTCCAGTACGTCGACCTGGAGGACGTGCTCGCCGCCGCGAAGGCCAAGGGGCAGCCGGCCCTGGTCGTCGTGCTGGACGGCATCCAGGATCCGCACAACCTGGGGGCCATCATCCGCTCGGCCCACGCACTCGGAGCCCACGGCGTCGTCCTGGCCAAGGACCGGGCGGTGCAGGTGACGGGCACCGTGGCCAAGGCCTCCGCGGGCGCCGTCGAGTACTGCCCCATCGCCCGCGTCACCAACATCTCCCGCGCACTGGAGGAGCTGAAGGAAGCCGGGCTCTGGGTCGCGGCGGCGGACGTGGAGGGCTCGGAGCCTCTGTGGACTGCCCGACTGGACGGGCCGCTAGCGCTCGTCGTGGGGGCCGAGGGGGCAGGCGTGAGGGAAGGCGTCCTCAAGCATTGCGACTTCCGCCTCCGGATTCCCATGGCCGGTCAGGTCGGTTCATTGAATGCGTCGGTTTCCGCCGCGATTCTGCTATACGAGGTCGCCCGTCAGCGGGGCCGTCCGGCCCGGTGACGACCCCCGGATCAATCTCCTTGACTTGGAGAGTGGGGACTTCTAAAAGGTCGCGCCTCTCAGGTCGCTGCCGGGAGGTTGACCGTCCGCCGGGAATGAGGTAGGGCGGGGCAGTTGCTGGAGTGATGCCGGTGTAGCTCAGTCGGTAGAGCAACTGATTTGTAATCAGTAGGTCGCGGGTTCAAATCCCGCCGCCGGCCAGGTTGGACGGGCCGGGGGTAGGGCCCGGGTAGCGAAGGCAGTTCAGCAGTTTGTGTGTAGGAAGTGGCCGCAGCACCACAAGTGAATATCTGGAGGGATACCCAAGCGGCCAAAGGGAGCAGACTGTAAATCTGCCGGCTCTACGCCTTCGATGGTTCGAATCCATCTCCCTCCACTCGGCAATGCGGGAATAGCTCAGTTGGTAGAGCGTCAGCCTTCCAAGCTGAATGTCGTGGGTTCGAATCCCATTTCCCGCTCCAACCGTTGTAGTGCATCGCCAAGCCCTGATAGCTCAGTTGGCAGAGCGCGTCCTTGGTAAGGACGAGGTCACCAGTTCAATCCTGGTTCAGGGCTCCATTTTTCGAGGAGTGTCATGTCCAAGGAAAAGTTCGATCGCAGCCTGCCCCACGTGAACATCGGAACGATTGGGCACGTGGACCACGGCAAGACGTCGCTGACGGCGGCCATCACGAAGGTGCTCGCGAAGTCGGGTGGCGCCACGTTCATGGCGTACGACCAGATTGACAAGGCGCCGGAGGAGCGGGAGCGCGGCATCACCATCTCCACGGCCCACGTGGAGTACAAGACGAAGAACCGCCACTACGCGCACGTCGACTGTC
>NZ_RAWG01000256.1 GCF_003611735.1 Corallococcus sicarius
CAAGCCCACCCCGCCCGGCGCCGCCGCGAAGTGACGCCCGGCCGCGCACGCCCACGCGCGCCGGCTCCGGCTAGATTGCCCCTCCCATGCCGACCCTCCGTCCCGGCCACGCCCCCTCCTTCTGGACCCTGCAGCTGTGGGGGTGGGGCCTGTACGCCGCGCTCCTCATCGTCACCTTCCTGCCCATGATCAACGCCGAGGGCAGCTACCTGCGTCTGGCCGAGGTGAAGGCCATGCGCGCGCTCTTCGGCCTGGGCCTCACGTCCGCGCTGCGCCTGCTCTACCGGCGCCTCTTCCCCGGCACGTTCACCCGTCAGGCCGCGTGGGCCCTCGTCGCGAGCGCCGTGCTGGGCGCGGGGTGGATGGCGCTCGGCGAGGTCTGGTCCTCGCTGCGCTTCCCCGACACGTACAGCTGGCCGAGTTCGCACCCGCGCCTGCCGCGCCTCGCGTTCGACTACGCCGTGACGCTGCTCGGCTGGAGCGCGCTGTACTTCGGCATCAAGCACGGCCGCGCCTGGCAACAGGAGCGCGAGCACGCCCTGCGCGCGGACGCGCTCGCCCACGAGGCGCGGCTCGCGTCGCTGCGCCACCAGCTGCACCCGCACTTCCTCTTCAACGCGCTCACGTCCGTGCGGGCGCTCGTCGGTGAGGATCCGGCCCGAGCGCGCCGCGTCGTCACCGAGGTGGCCGAGTTCCTGCGCTTCTCCCTCACCCAGGGCGACTGCGCCAGCGTGCCCCTGGCCGAGGAGCTCGCCATGGTGCGCAGCTACCTCGCCATCGAGGCGGTGCGCTTCGAGGAGAAGCTGGACGTGGAGCTCGCCGTGTCCCCGGAGGCCGAAGCCATGGCCGTGCCCGCGTTCCTGCTCCAGCCGCTGGTCGACAACGCGGTGAAGCACGGCATGGCGTCCGGCACGCTCCCGGTGCGGGTGCGGGTGTCGGGCGCCGTGGAGGCGAGCGTCCTGCGCATGGAGGTGGCGAACACCGGCACCTGGGCCCCACCGGTCCGCGAGCACGGGCCGCAGGGCACGGGGACGGGCCTGCGCAACGTGCGCGAGCGGCTCGCGCAGCTGTTCCCCGGACGCGCGCGGGTGGTGCACGGCGAGGCTGACGGGTGGGTGCGCGTCGTCGTGGAGTTGCCCGCCGTGAAGGCAGACACGCGTGTCGAGGAAGGAGGGAGCCATGGGCGCCTTGCGCCGCGCGCTGCTGGTGGATGACGAGCGGCTCGCGCGTGCGGAGCTGCGGGAGCTGCTGGGCATCCACCCGGCGGTCCAGGTCGTGGGCGAGGCGGATGGCGTGGACGCCGCGCTCGCGCAGTTGGAGGCCCTGAAGCCCGACCTCGTGTTCCTCGACGTGCAGATGCCGGGAGCGGGCGGCTTCGAGCTGCTCGCCCGCGTGCCCGAGCGGGCATTCGACGTGGTGTTCGTCACCGCGTACGACAGCTTCGCCCTGCGCGCGTTCGAGGTGAACGCGCTGGACTACCTGCTCAAGCCCGTGCACCCGGAGCGGCTCGCGCGCACCCTTTCGAAGCTGGAGCACGGACGGGAGCAGACCGCGGAGGCGCGGGCGCAAGGCGCGGCGCGGGCGAAGCTCCTGGAGGACGACCTGCTCTTCCTCGAGGACGGCGCGAAGTCACGCTTCGTCCGCGTGGCCCAGGTGGTCGCGGTGTGCGGCGCCGGGGACTACTCCGAGGTGGTGTCCGCCGATGGGCAGCGGACGCTGTCGCCCCGGCCGTTGAAGGAGTGGGAGGCGCGGCTGCCGGAGAAGAGCTTCGCGCGCATCCACCGCTCGGCGCTCGTGAACGTGGCGTTCGTGGAGCGGGTGGAGCGCGGGCCCGGCGGCGGTGGGGAGGTGTTCGTCCGGGGTTTGCGCGAAGCGCTGCCGCTGAGCCGTGGGCACGCGGCGTCGCTTCGCTCCCGGTTCGGGTAGCCCCATCCGTCTGACCGTGAGCCGCGGGCCGCGGAGGAGGAGGTCCCCCGCGGCCCGCGGTGCTTCAGGGGTGCTTCACGTGAGGCTTCGCATCACTGGGGCCTGCTGAGTCGCAGGCGGAGCATCGTCGCCTCCACCCAGGCGCTCGCTTCGGGTCCGCCGGACGTGGCCTGGGCGTCCACGAGCGCGTCGAGGGTGACCTTCAAGCGGTCCGCCCGCGATGTCAGCGTCGGGTGCAGATCCGCCATGATGTTGTGGTCCGGCGGGGTGGCGGCGCGGCTGAACAGGTCGTACATGTCCCAGACGTCGTTGATCACCGGGTCTGCCTCCACGTCCAGCGCGGTGTCGTCGCCCGACATCAAACCCTCCTCGCCATACAACAGGCCGCGCAGGTTCTCGTCGTGCTCCAGCGACAGGGGCAGGGCCAGCGCGACATAGGCCTGCCACACCAGCCGCGTGCCGGTCAGCCGCTTCGCCTGGAGCTGGAGGACGTCACCGCCTTGCTGCATCCGCGCCGCGACGAAGGTGTAGAACTTTTGCTGCTGCTTCTTCAGCACCGGCACCAACCGGTTGCGCACGTAGGTGCGCGTCGCGTCACCCGTGGCGTAGTTGGTGGACACGAGGTTGTCCCGCACGAACAGCCACTGCTTCGCCATCCACTCCTGCGGATCCTCGGTGCTGTTCGGGTTGTAATTGGGACGGTCCACGTCCCGCACGAGGACGTTGAACTCGTGGCCACCGGTGAAGACATGGGTGAACACCTTGTCTGACTTCACCGTCTCCGATTCGTCCAGGTACGTGTAGCGGACGTAGACGTACGTCTGCAGCCGGTACTTGCGCTCGTAGTAGCCGCCGAAGCCCGTGGCGACCTCCGAGTAGAGCTGCCAGCGGCCCTCCCCACACAGGTCCATGGTGCCCCCGTCCACGTTCAGGGAGTCCGAGATGAGCAGCGGGCGCAGCACGTCGTGGTTCCAGTGGCTCGGGTCCACCTCCAGGTAATCCGCCGCCCCGTTGCCGTCGTAGTCAGCCCACTGGCCGCCGGCGCACGGCACGATGGCCTTCGGCTCGCCCTTCAGGAAGTGCTTCGTCGGCTCCTGCTCCGGCGGCCCCCACAGGTCGATGCCGTACAGTCTCATGTTGGGGTCGTTGCGAAAGCTCACCTCCGCCTCGTCGATGAGCGTCTTCAGTCCGTCCCACTCCGCCTGGTAGCGCGTGTGCAACGCGGCGAACAGCGGCTTGCCGATCCCCTTCAGCGCCGTCTCCAGCGCCGTGCCAGCGTCGAGGAGTTCGCCGTGCCGCGTGCTGAGCATGGCGGCGCCGTGCGCGGGCTGCTCCTCGAAGAGCCGCGCGTACGCCTGCGCCCCGGCCGTCCAGTCCTTCGGGCTGGAGATGCGCTGGGAGGCGAGCATGGACTGTTGGGGCAGCTGGACGGGGAACTCCCGCAGGTAGTTGATGTTGTGGGAGAGCGGCCGCGAGGACAGCTCATCCACGGGGCTGATGGCGGCGTTGGAGCCGCGCCCGTCGATGCCCGCGAGGATGACGGAGGTCTTCGCGTCCACCGCGCCCCACTGGGAGAAGTCCGCTTCCGCCAGGGCGAACTGGGTGGTGTAGTCCATGGGCACGGGGTGGCGGCTGTCCCAGCCCAGGTACAGCCAGGCGGAGCCCGTGAAGTAGTCGTCCTTCATGTCGTTGAAGTACGCGTACATGTTCTGGTCCACGCGGTTCAGGTCCGCCTGGAGCGCGTACAGCGAGCGCTGGGCCTCCTCCACGTTCTGGTTCACCCGCCCCAGGTTCCAGTCCACCAGGGCGAAGCGCGCCTCCATGTCCCTGTGGATGTCACGGAGCCTGCGGTCCACCCGGTCGAAGCGGCTGAGCATCTGCTCCTGCATCTGTGCGACCCGTTGGTGGAGCTCACGCACCTCCTTGAGGATGACCTCCTCGATGGGCGGCTCCGCCGGCTTGCGCAAGAGGGAGAAGAGCTGGACGACGGCGCCGACGATCTGTCCGCTGAACACCGCGGCGCTGACGATCTGGAAGCTCTTCTGGCCCAGGTCGAGCACGCCGACGACCTTCTCCGCGATCTTGACGGAACTCTCCGCGTACTTCGCCACCGCCTCCAGGGTGGTGTCGAGCGCCTTGCTGAACTTCAGCACGTCGGCGGCGAACTGCGACGAGCCGTCCATTCCGAAGAGCGCCGCGACCAGCCCCAGTCCCGTGGTGACGCCCTCGCGCACACCTTCGAACTGGCCCTTCAGCTGCGTGCCGCGCACCTTCGCGGCGGCGATGGCGATCTTGAGCTCGGCCTCCGCCGTGGCGACGTCCACGGCCGCCAGCGTCCCGGCACCGCTCGCCCCGGCGGGCGGGGCCAGCACGGGCTCCTTGAGCGCGAGGGCGTCCCGGTACGCCTGCTCCTTGACGTTCAAGTCGTCGAGCATGTCCGAGTACTCCCCCACGGCGGCAAGCCCGTCGGTGCTCGCGGTCGTCACGAAGGCGCGCGCGGCCGTCGGCGTGGTGATGAGCCTGCCGTTCACGAGGTTGGCATTGACGAAGGCCTTCAGCGGCCCCAGCGGCTTCACGTTCAGCATCGCCACGGCGCCCTGGGTGGTATGGACGCCCAGCGCGGCGCCAATGCCTCCATTGTCCACCGCGCCCGCCAGCGCGACGTTCCCCTGCGCCAGGGCGTAGAGGTTGCCCCAGGTCTCCTGGGTGAACTCCGCGGCCTCCGCGTAGCGCACCACCTGGGAGAAGGGGGTGTCGAGCCCGCGCGGCACGTCCAGGCCGTCCTGCATGCGGGCCAGCAGGGCGCGCGCGTGCGAGCGCAGCGCCCTGTGGGGGACGGAGGTGCTGGACAGGTTCGGCTCCGCCTTCGAGAGCATGCGCAGCATCACGCGCACCGTCGGTCCGGCGCCGTCCTTCGTCGGGTCGAAGCCATCGCTGTCGAGCGCGACGGAGATGGCGTTGATGCCGGTGGTCAGCTCCGCCTGCGTGAGGGTCGGGTTGTCGCGGGCCAGGATGTACGCCGCGCCCGCCATCAGGTTCAGCTTGGGGGCCTCCTTGGACATGGCCACGGCCGAGTACACGCGCCGGTTCAGCTCCGCCGCGGACAGCGAGAAGGTGGGGGTGCACTGCGAACAGGTGATGGGCGCGTCATAGACGGGCGCGCCCCGGCTCCCGGACGCCGTCCACTGCGCCGCCGCCTGCGCTTCCACCTGCGCCTGCGTGGAATTGCCCGGCGCCTGGGCGGCCTCGAACCCCGCGCCGCAGTCCGCGTCGGGCGCGAGGCCGTGGCTCGCATCCCGGCACGCGTTGTAGAGGCGCGGCCCGCTGCCGGTGCCGCAGGGGCCCACCATCGTTCCGCACTGCGTGGCGTCCGTCACCCAGGCGCCATTCACCTGGCACGTCTTCGGGTTCTGGCAGGCCACCGTGCAGGCCGAGTCCACGGTGCCGCACTGGGGGCCCGTGCCCACCTGGAGCTCGGGGTAGTTCTCAAAGGTGATGTAGCAGTAGTCGCCGCCGCCGGTCGTGTCGGGTTCAGGCGGTCCGCCAATGAGCCAGGACCAGGTGACACCCGGGCGGTCCGCCTCCGCCACGGTCGTGTTCACGTAGTTCTGGGCCCGCATCTCGCAGTAGCCTTCCGGCCGTGTGCCCATGAACCACACCAGGTCCCGGGTGACGTACTGCTTGCCGAAGTCCTCGTGCCCGCACGTGCCGTAGGTGGTGCACGTCTTCGGGGTGGTGTCGTCGCCGCACACCGCGGAGGGCTGCCGCGCGAAGCACTCCAGGCTGTAGTTGAACTGGCCGGAGCAGGTGAACTCGCCCGAGGTGATGTCACCGGGCGCGCACGTCAGGGCCGCGGTGTCGGACTGGACGTGGGAGGTGGACCCGGGTGCTTCCGTGACGGGGGGCGCGGCATCGCCACAGCCCCAGAGCCCCAGCGCGGCGACCATGCCCGCGAGCCAGCTTCCGCGCCGGCCCCCTGAGGGTACGGAGCGCCCCGGTGGGCGCACCTCTCCCGTCAACGGCGTTTCCTGAACGACTTGCATGTGGGGACTCCCCCGGGGGATGGGGCCGCCAGCACCTTGGCCTGCGGGCGGCCGTTCCAAAGCGATACGAACCGGCTCCGGGTTCCTGGTCGCGGGGAAGTTCAGCGCGGCGCGGTCAGTCCTGCGCGAGCTTCGGGACGACCTTCGCCCAGCGCTCACGCATCGCCTCCCGGGCCTCCGCGTCCGGCAGGTTCTCCATGTGCACGGTGAGGGAGACGCCCCGCGCCTTCGGCACCAGCGTGAACTGCAACGTCGCGGGCTTCTTCCAGCCGTCGGGATGCCACGTCAGGCGAAGACGGTCCCCGGGCTTCACCACCCGGACCTCTCCGCGCACGCCGGGCGCTCCGCGACGCTTGGGGACCTCATAGGGCGTCTTGGGCTTGAGCTTCAGCGTCGCGCCCGTGCCCAGCCAGCGCTCCGGCTGCGTCGTGATCCGCTCCCACAGTTCGGAGGCGCTCATGGGCAGCGTGCGCACCACGCCCACCTGGAAACCCGTGCCAGCGGTCTCTCCCACCACCCGCTTGCCCTGGGCCTGCTCATACGCCACGGAGATGGACTGCTGCCACCAGCGGGACTCGACCTCCCGCGCCAGGTGCGCCACGAGCTGCTTGTGATTGAGCTCCGCCGCGCCCGCTGCGTCCAGCGCACGCATCCAGGCCTTCCAGTCACGTCCGGTGGCCTCCTTCACGGCGGCGTCGGTCACGCGCTCGGTGACGAGCGTCTTCTTCGCGGCCACGGGCTTCTTCGCGGCCACGGGCTTCTTCGCGACCGCGGGCTTCTTCGCGCGGGTGGCGATCTCCGCGAGCCGCACCTGCACCAGCTTCTTCACCAGCTTCGCGGGGAGCGGTTCGTCGGGCAGGAAGGTGATGCCGCTCTTCGACGTGGTGTAGCCGTCCAGTTCCGCCTTCAGCTGCGGCACCACCCCGCCGCTGAAGGGGTAGTAGCCGCAGTGGCTCTTGAAGAACGCGAAGCCCGCGACGGTGTTCCCGTCGACCTTGAAGGCGGGCATCTGGTAGCTGATGGTTTCGGTGGCGCCGGGGAGCAGCGTCCGGAGCTGCATCCGCAGCGCCCCGAGCGTCTTCTTCGCCGCCGGGTCCGCCACCTTCGCCAGATATGCGTCGATGGGATTCAATTCCCGAGTCTTCGTCGCCATTGTCTTTACCCCCCCGAGGCGTTCGGTCCCGACTTAGCAGAAACACCCCTCGCGACACATAGGCCTGGGAGAATTCCCGTCGCGGGTTCATGGTGTCCGTGTCCCTCTCGAAAGAGCGTGAGCGTCCATGAACCGTCTAGTGCTGGGGTTGCTGTCCTGTCTCGCCTGCAATGGAGGCACGCCCGATGAGCAGGGCGAGGTGGATGCTGGGCTCGTCACGGACGGAGGAAGCATCGCCGCCGACACCCAGGCCCCCTCGGCTCCCGAGGCACCGGTCGCCAGCGCCGTGTCGGCCTCACAGCTCTCCCTCACCTGGACGTCCAGCACCGACAACGTGGGGGTGACGGGCTATCGCGTGGAGCGGTGCCAGGGCGCGGGCTGCCTGGACTTCGCCCTGGTGGGCACCGTGACCGCGCCCCCGTTCGCGGACACCGGCCTTCCCGCCAGCACCGCCTTCGGCTACCGGGTGCTGGCCTCCGACGCGGCGGGCAACACCAGCGCGGCCTCCGCCACCGCTCGCGGCACCACGCTCGCCAGCGGAGGGGGCGGCGGCGCCAACGCCACGGTGGCGGGCGCCACGAGCCTCCCCTTCCCCACCCTGCACCATCTGACGGTGGAGTGGGCATTCAGCGGGGATGCCAATGCCAATGGCGTGGTGACGGTCCGCTACCGCGCCTCGGGCACCGTCCCCTGGCGCGAAGCGATGCCCCTGCGCCGCATTGCGGCGGGCAGCAACGAGGGCTTCAGCTGGACGGGCCGCCACTCCGGCAGCGTGTTCGACCTCCAGCCCGGGACGCCCTACGAGCTGGAGCTCACCCTCACGGACCCCGACGGTGGGACGACCACGCGCACCGCGACCGCGACCACGCGGCCGGTGCCGGCCCCCATGGCCAACGCCCCCATCAAGGCGGTGACCCCCGCCACGTTCGCCAGCGTCGCCGCGGGTGCGCAGCCCGGGGACATCCTCCTGCTGGGCGCGGGCACCTACCCTGGCTTTGATTGGTCCCGGAGCGGCACCGAAGGAAAGCCTGTCGTCCTCCGGGGCGGTTCGGGGGTGGTGATCAACGGCGCCATCAACCTCTTCACCCAGGCCTATGTCCACCTGGAGGGGCTCACCGTCAACGGCCGCATCCGCTTCAACGGCTCCAGGCACGTCGTCATCCAGCGCTGTACGGTCAATGCCAGCAGCACCTACGCCGGTGATGGCATCGTGACCTATGCCCGCGCGGAGAACGCATACATCGCGGACAACGTGGTGACGGGCCTGACGCAGTGGGCGGAGGGCTCGCTCGGCGTCAGCGGGAACAACCTGGGCGAGGGCATCGCCGTCACCGGCCCGGGCCACGTCATCCTGCACAACCGCGTGACGGGGTTCCGGGATGGCATCTCCCTGCTGGAGGACGACGAGGCCGTCGACCAGTACAGCATCGACATCCTGAACAATGACCTGAGCGGCAACGCGGACGACGGCATCGAGGCGGACTTCTGCTTCCACAACTGCCGCATCGTCCGCAACCGGCTGACCCACAACTTCATCGCGTTGTCCTCCCAGCCAGGCCTGGGCGGTCCCACGTACTTCGTCCGCAATGCCATCTACAACGCGGTCCACCTGGCCTTCAAACCCTACCGGGGCAGCACCGGGGACGTGCTCTTCCACAACACGGTGGTGAAGAACGGAGACGCGTTCGGCATCTACGCGGGGCGTCCGGTGACGGGGCTCTACACCCGCAACAACCTCTTCCTGGGAGGCGCGGGCGGCACCTTCAATACCTACAGCAGCGGCACGGGGCGGGTGTTCCACGTCCCCGACCTGGTGGTCGCCGGCTCCAGCCTGGACCATGACGGCCTGGGCTCCACCACGGGCACCTTCACGGGCCGCCTGGGCGCCACGACCTTCAGCAGCCTCCAGGCCCTGCGCACCAGCACCACCGAGCAGCACGCGGTGCAGGTGGACCTCACGGTGTTCTCCACCGCGGTGGCCTACCCCGCCGCGCCGATGACGCTCTCCCCGACGCCGGACCTGCGCATCCGCGCGGACTCCGCCGCGGCGAACGCCGGCCAGCCCCTTCCCAACATCAACGAAGGCTTCGCCGGGCTGGCACCGGACCTGGGGGCCTTCGAAGCGGGCGCGGCGTTGCCCGTCTACGGGCCCCGCTGATGACCGCCAGCGCCCGGCCCCGCGAGGCTCCATGAAGCTCGAGCGGCACGTCGGAGGGCTGTCGCTGGCGCGCAAGGTGAACTACCTGCGCGCGCGCGGCTGGCGCGAGGACACCGGAGGCTGGTCGAACGAGCGGTTCCGCCCGGTGTCCATCCAGCGCGCCATCCACCACCAGCTCACCGACGACCTCAGCCGGGCACTGTGTGGCCTGGGCTGGCAGGTGGTGGGCTACTCCCCGCGAGGCTATGTCCAGCTGCGTGACGGCGAACGGGGGGCGCCCTGCTCGCTCCCCAAGGCGCTGCGCATCCAGGCGCGGCGGGAGCGACGGCCCGTCGCCGAGCTGACGTATGTATTGTTCCTCGCGGCGCTCCTGGAGGTCGAAGGCGGCGCCCCGGACAGCACCGAAGGTCGCCCCACCCGAGCAGAAGAAGAGGACCCGTGAGCGCCGCCACCCTCGAAGAAGGCCCGTTGCAGGGCCCCAGCTTCTTCCTCTCCCGGACGGCGCTGCGCGCGCTCGCGCTGGAGCACCGGGGCGCCTACGGCACCGCGCGGCCCCATCCCCACGTCGTCATCGATGGCTTCCTGGGGGAGCCGCTGGCGTCGGGGCTGGCCGGGGTCTTCCCCGGCGCGGACGATGCCCACTGGAAGCGACGCGACCACGTGGAGCAGGCGGCGCGCCTGGGACAGCTCCAGCGCAAGGCATTCGAGGGCGTGCACGGTGCGCTCCGTCACCTGCTGTCGGAGTTCTCCGGCATGTCGTTCATCGACTTCCTGGAGACGCTCACCGGGGTGCAGGGGCTCATCCCGGATCCGCACTTCCGGGGCGCGGGGCTGCACCTCACGCTGCGCGGGGGCCACCTGGCGCTCCACGCGGACTTCAACCGCGACCGCTTCCGCGCGCTCTCACGCCGGCTCACGGTCCTGTACTACCTGAACCCCGGCTGGGAGGCCGCCTGGGGCGGGGCGCTCGAGCTGTGGAACGCCGACCTCTCCCGATGCGAGGCCCGCATTGCTCCGGTCCTGGATCGGCTGGTCGTGATGGCGCACGGGGACACCCACTGGCACGGCCACCCCGCCGCGCTGGAGTGCCCCGAGGGACGGGGCCGGGCCGCGGTCGCGGCCTACTTCTACACCGCGGAGGCGTCGCCGGACGCCCCAGAGGCCCACAGTGCCCTCTGGGCGCCGGTGCGCCGTTGAGTTCCCCGCTAAGGTGAGTGGGCAGGTGCTTTCGACAAGAGGCCGCCCATGCCCACCAAGTTGCAGATCTTCCTCTGGAATCCGAAGTTGGTGAACGACTTTCCCAAGAATGGCTTCCACCAGCTCTCCCTCTTGAAACAAATCGAGGAGTTCCAGCGGGCCTGCGGCAAGGTCCTCGCCTACTACAAGGAAAAGTGCCGGAGCTCCACCAGCCGCTGCCTCTTCGTTGCGCCGGACTACCTCTTCTCGCGCTCGGGAGTGAATGGTGCCGACTACCGGGAGACGGACGCGGACGCGCTGGCGTTTGAGATGGGCCGGTACTGCGCGGGCCTGGACGACGACATCCTGGTCGTCGCCGGCACGGTGGTCTTCCAGCCCAACAACAGCGCCCCACAGATCACCCTCACGTCTGAGACCGGAGCGACGACGCTCCTCCGGGGGCCGGACCGGACCATCCGTGCGCTCATCCTCCAGAAGTCGGGGCTCTTCCAGTACGACAAGGAGCACCCCGCGGGGCAGTACTACCTCCAGCGCAAGTACACGGACCACCAGCTCAAGTTCAACACGCTGAAGCTCTACGTGGAAATCTGCCAGGACCACGAGATGAGCAGTGCCAACGACTTCCGGACAGCAGCCTTCCTCAATGACATCCACCTGGTCCTCGCCGCAGGTCAACTTCCGCGTGCGAACAGGGTCAAGACCCGGCAGGGAGGATGTTTCATCCAATGCGAACTGGAGCCGGGCAAGCAGGTCGACTCACTCGTGGGCCAGAAGACCCTGACCAATCAGGTGGGCACGCTGACGGCCCAGAGGCATCAGAGTGGCCAGATCATGTCGACCATCCAGGACGTCGCCCCCAACGTCGTGGTGGGCGCGCAATCCGCCACCTTCGACGTCATGCGCTGCAAGCACTACACCGTGGACCTCTGAGCCTGAAGCGGCCTTCCGTGGAAGGTCCTGCGTCGGCTGTCGGTCCGGAGATGAAGCCAGACACGTCAGTCCTCCCGTGCCTGGCAACCCCGGGGTGTCCGCTCAGCTCCGGCGGCGTCGGAGCAGGGCCCATCCCGCCAACGCAAGGGCAGACAAGGGCGCGCCTCCCGCGGCGGCGCAGCCCCCGCCGTCGTCTTCCGGAGGCGGCGCCACGACAGGCGTGCCCTTGCCCACCGTCACGGTCAGCTTCGTCGCCACCGCCTTGTCGCCATCACTGCCCAGGTCCGCGTTGGAGGAGTTGCCCGCGCCGAAGAGCGTGAGGGTGACATCCTTCGCGGGAGCGACGAGCGAGAAGTTGAAGCGCAGCGCGTTGCCCGTGAAGGGCTGCGGCGCGGAGTGCGTCAGCTCCGCCCCCAGCTTCTTCGTCCCGGAGCCGGCCAGGAGGCTGGCATCCGCGCTGTCCACCGCGATGTCCACCCCGCCCGTCTTCGCCGGCCCCCCCTGGATGATGAAGGTGTACTGGCCGGTGGCGCCGGGCTCCAGCGACGTGGGGCCCTCCAGCACGACGGTGGGAGTCGTCGCCCCACCCTTGTGGCACGTGCTGCACATCACCCCGTCCTTGCCGGACTGACCGGCGATGCCGGTGCTGGTGGCGAAGGCCGCAGTGGACCCCAACAACGAAACAGCGAACACGCCCGCGGGACGGAACAGATGACGCATGGATTCTCCAGGGAGGGGTGAAACCGTGTGGCTTCGGGACATGGCGGCGCTAGCGCAGCTGGACGAAGGAGAAGGACAGCCCCTGCGTCGTCACGGTGGGCTTGCCGCTCTGTCCCAGCACGTGCAGCGTCGTCGACGCGGCGCCCGCTCCGAACTCGGTGTAGAGCGTCTGGTTCTCCGACTCGAAGAGGAAGACGCTGCCGGAGGTGGACGGGAAGTCCGTCTTCCGCGTCGCCGTCAGCGTGTCCAGCTTCAGCTCCCACCACTGCCAGCCCGTGCCGCTCGCCATCGTGCGGGGATGGGTGCCTTCCAGCACCGGGGCGATGCTCTCATCCAGCACGCGCACGTAGGCCGTCCCCTGCGCCCCCGGGATGAGCGCGCCCGCGGTGCCGCCGCCCACGAGGTCCGCGAGCGACCGGTAGAAGGTCGGATCAAAAGCGCGGGTCTGCGGATCGAACTTGAGCAGGCACGGCTCCGGCGCCGTCTCCTGCACCCGGCGCACCGCCGCGCCGTAGGCCTCCGTCGCGATGTACACCTTGCCATCCAGGCCGAGCGCCGCGTCGTGCGTGTAGCCACACCGGTCATCCGTCGCGATGCTCACCGCGTCCGTCGCCGTGTCGATGGAGACCACGCCCGCCTTCTTCGTGATGCCCACGCCGGACACCGGGCGCCAGCCCACCGGCATGATGATCTGCGAACCGACGTGCACGACCGCGCCCGAGAAGGCGAGGATGGTGTCCGGGATCACCAGCCCGGGCAGCGGGACGGTGCCCGTCACGGTCATCTCCGTGGGGTTCCAGATGACGATCTGCGCGGTGGCCCCGTCGAAGAAGTAGGCCTTCGTCTCCGACACGAACTGGAAGTTGGCCTGGTACTCGCCCAGCGACGTCACGCCCTGGTTCGCGAAGCTCACGGTGCCCGCCGGCTCCAGGCTGCCCGCGCTGTTGAGCCGGTAGCGCGTCACCGTCGCGCTCTCGTCGCTCACCACGTAGATCGAGCCGGACCTGGGGATGCCCACGCCCAGCGCGCGGCCTGACACCTTGATGGCCCCGTCCAGGGAGAGCGACGCGGTCTGCTCCGCCTGCGGCGTCACGACGACGTAGCTCTCCACCGGGTCCGCGACGAGCAGCTGCGTGGTGATGGCATACAGCGGCCCATTCTCGTCGGCGTCCTTCTCCTCGGAGTCACCACACCCCGTGAACAGGGCCAGGGTGAGCAGCGTGATGCCAGGTCGCAGGCATGGGAGGGCAACAGGAGACTTCATCGCGGAGGGCCTTTCGGAGTTGCGAACGATACTCATTATCGTTTGCAGGACCTCTAGAGACATCAACCCATGAAGTCAAGAGTTCGCCGCATCCCCTGAATGCGCGCCGCTCAGCCTCCGTGCGCCGCGCGCGGGGTGCCTCGCGCTTGCGCCACGGACGCCAGCAGCTCCGGTCCGGGCCATGCGTTGCGGGGCCGCCCTTCCGCCAGGAAGTCCACCGCGGGCACCAGCACCTCCGGCGCATACAGGATGCGGAAGTGCCCCAGCCCTTGCGTGCGCGTGAGCCGCGCTCCGGGCCAGGCGCGCGCCACCGCTTCGCCTGCCTGCAATGGCACCTCGCGGTCCGCCACGTCGTGGAAGATGCGCAGCGGGACGTCCAGCCGTGACGCGAAGCCGGGCAGCGCCAGGTCCGCCAGCCGCATGTCGAAGCGGGCTTCAATCCGTGCCGCCATCCGCCGCCACACGTCCTCCGCCAGCCCCACCGTGTTCGCGAAGTCCTGGATGCCCGCCAGCGGATCCGCGGGCGGCGAGATGAAGACCGCGCGCTCCACCTTCATCCCGTCCCGCAGCGCCACCGCCGTGGCCGCGGCGCCGAACGAGTGCGCCACCACCGCGTAGGGCCCGCCCGTCGCCTTCCCCAC
>NZ_RAWG01000257.1 GCF_003611735.1 Corallococcus sicarius
GGGGTGGGGCTGCTGGCCGGGTGTGCGCGGGCGCCGCTGTATGGCAGCCCGGAGCTGCCCACGGCGCCCCGTCAGCCACCGGTGGAGTACTTCCAGGTGGATTGGTGGCGGGGGCTGGTGGAGAAGGTCCCGCTGCTGGAGTACTCGCCGCGTGAGCCTGCCTCCCCGGTGTACGAGCCGGAGAGCCGCAACGTCATCGCGCTGACGCGCGACGGCTACATCCACGCGGTGGGCCCGGGCGGCGACCTGGCCTGGTCGTTCCGCACCGGGGCCCGGGCGCTCGCGGGCGCCATGGCGAGTGAGGGTGTCGTCTACGCGCCCGGCGGTGACGGGACGCTGTACGCGCTCGACGGCCGCACCGGCGCGGTGAAGTGGAAGTACGCGACCAATGAATCCCTGGCCACGGTGCCCGTGCTGGCCGACGGGTTGGTGTTGGTGACCTCGGACACCGACACGGTGTTCGCGGTGAAGGCGTCCGACGGCACGTGGGTGTGGCAGTACCGCCGGGATCCGCCGTCGGGCTTCACCATCCGGGGCGCCTCGGCGCCGAGGGTGGACCAGGGCACCGCCTACGTGGGCTTCTCCGACGGCTTCCTCGTCGCCCTCAAGGTCGAGGATGGCGGCGTCGTCTGGGAGAAGTCGCTGTCGGGCTCCGGGACGGAGTTCCTGGACGTGGACACCACGCCGGCCATCGACTCGGCGGGGCGGCTCTACGTGGCCTCCTACAAGAACGGCCTGTACGCGCTGGAGGCGGACTCCGGCGCGGTGCTGTGGAACACCAGCGTGGGCGGCCTGACGTCACTGCTCGCCCGGGGCGAGGTCGTGTTCGCGTCCGGGGACGGCCGCGTGGACGCCTACCTGGGGGAGACGGGACGGCTCATCTGGTCGCTGCCCCTCAAGGATAGGACGGCCCTGGCGCCGGTGTTGGCCCGGGGAATGCTCCTCGTGCCCAACCAGCGCGCGCTGCTGTTCGTGGACCCGACGACGGGCAAGACGCGTCTGTCGTGGAACCCCGGCGCGGGCATCTCCGCTTCGCCGTACGTGGTGGGCTCGCGGGTGTACGTGCTGTCCAACAACGCGTACCTGTACTCGCTGGACATGAACAACGTCCAGAAGGGGCCACGCGGGTGACGCGCGCCGCCCCCCGGACGGTGCGGGTGGTGGCCGCGCTGATTCCCCGGCCCCCGCCCGATGACGGCGGGCCGAGGTTCCTGGTCCAGCAGCGGCTCCCGGGCGGCAGCAGGGCGCTGCTCTGGGAGTTCCCCGGCGGCAAGGTGGAGGCCGGCGAGACGGACGAGGCCGCCCTGGCGCGCGAGTGCCGCGAGGAGCTGGACGTGGAACTGTCCGTGGGCCGCCGCCTGTGGGAGGGCCGGCACACGTACCCGGACCTCACCGTGGAGCTGGTGCTGTACGCGGCCACGCTGGTGTCGGGCGAGCCGAAGCCGCTGGGCGCGCACCAGCTGGCGTTCCACACGCCCACGGAGATGCAGGTGCTGCCGTTCTGCGAGGCGGACGTGCCGCTCCTGGACGACCTCTTGGCCGGAAGGTTGGGTGTGCTCGATTGATGCTGCTGCACACGTTCCAGCACATCCCCGGCGTGGGGCCGTGGCGGGAGAAGGACCTCTGGTCCAAGGGCATCCGGACCTGGGATGACTTTCCGGATGGCGGCATCGTCATCAGCCGCAAGGCGGACACGGTGGCCCGCCAGCGCATCGCCGAGGCCCGCGAGGCCCTGGCCCGCAAGGACCTGAAGGAGCTGGCCCGGCTGGTGCCGTCGCGCGAGCACTGGCGGCTGTATCCGGAGTTCCAGGACGACGCCGTCTACTTCGACATCGAGACGGACGGCAGCGAGACGCAGGTGCCCACCGTGGTGAGCCTGTTTGATGCGGCGGGTCTGCACGTCTTCATCCAGGGCCGGAACATGGACGCGCTGCCGGAGGCGATGGCGCGGCGGCGGCTGTGGGTGACGTTCAACGGCTCGTGCTTCGACGTGCCGGTGCTGAAGGAGTACTTCGGCGCGAAGCACTTCCCGGTGCCGGAGGCGCACATCGACCTGCGCTTCGTCACGCGGCGGCTGGGGATGGGCGGCGGGCTGAAGGAGATTGAAGAGAAGCTGGGCGTGGGCCGACCGCCGCACCTGAAGGGCACCAACGGGTACGACGCGGTGCTGCTGTGGCGCGCGTACCTGCGGCGGGGCGACGTGGAGGCCCTGCGCTTCCTGGTGGAGTACAACCTCTACGACTCGTTCCAGCTGCGGTCGCTGATGGACCTCTCCTACAACAAGGGCGCGGACGACCTGAACCTGGACGTCCCGCGGCTGAAGGTCTTCGAGCGGGGCGACCTCCTGTACGACGTGAGCCGACTGCTGTTGGAACTGGGCCCCACCGAGCGCGACATGGACACCCTCGCGCGGGTACGGGCCATGGAGCAGGATTCCTGAGCGGCCAGGTGGTCCCCTGGGTCGGCCGGCCGCGGCCCGGCACCCCCTGGGGCATTCCCAGCCGCCGCGTGGAGCTCACCCGGGTGACGACCCTGCCGGTGACGGACGCCGAGTGGGCGGGCGACGGCTTCGTCATGAGCCCGAGCGGCGATGCGCTGGGGCTCGCGCTGAGTGCACGCCGGCTCGCGGTGTACCAGGCCGGTGAGGCGTGGCCGCCCGAGCGTTCGCTGGAGCTGCCCAAGTCCGCGCAGCTCATCGCGCTGCACCCGTCGCTCAAGAGCGTGGCGGTGCTGGGGCCGGGACGCATCGAGATGGTGGGCCTGGGCGCGGACGGGGGCAGCGCGGGGATGACGGCGCGCACCTGGACGCGGCCCACGCAGGCGCTCGCGTTCGACAGCACGGGCCGGGGGCTGTGGACGAGCGACGTGGTGGACGGGCGGGCGTCCGTGCAGCTCGTGGACTCGGAGACGCTGTCTGACGTGGCCGGGATGGACACGAGCCTCGACGCGCCGCTGGGCGAGGACGACGTGGACGGGCTGCACGAATGGATGCCGCACCCGAGCCTGCCGGTGATGGGCGTGGCGCTGAGCTGCGGCCAGGACGGCACGTGGCTCACGTTCGTGGAGCGCGGCGCGGCTGGGCTCGTGCGGGGCGCGGAGGTGGCGTCCGTGGACGCGCCGTTCTACCCGGCGGGCTTCTTCCCGGACGGCGCGAGCTTCATCGGTGTGGGCGGTACGTGGGTGCGGCGCTGGACGTACCCGGAAGGGACGCAGGCGGCGGAGTTCATGCTGCCGGAGCTGGGGACGCTCGCCACGGGCTACACCGGGCTGGTGACGGCGCACGCGGTGCTGGTGGCGGTGGAGGACCTGTTGGCGGTGGGGGAGTGGTACCTGCTCCAACTGGACCCGGCCACGCTGCGGCCCGTGTGCGCGTGGGAGCTGCCGCTGTCCACGGAGGTCGTCACGTCGCTGCACCTGTTGCCCGGGGGGGTCATCCTGTCGCCGGAGGACGGCCAGCTCTGGCGCCTGCCCGCCGAGGTCCTGGCCCCCGAGCCGACGTCCGCCCGCTGAACACCGGTCGCGCGGATTGTTCAGGCACTCGTGGAATGGCCCCCGGGGCTGTCTGTAGGGTCCGGAACCATGAGCGATCCGAACTTCGTCAATCAGCCCCCGGGAATCCCACCGCCGCCGCAGGCCGAGCCGCCGAAGACCCCGTCGCGGGGCAAGGTCATGGGCATCCTGGTCGCGCTGATGGTCGCGGCGCTGGTGGCTTCGTATTTCGGGCTGAAGCGTCAGTCGGCGCCCTTGTCGGTGGCCGTGACGCCCACCTTGTTCGACGCGGGCACGCCGGCCGCGCTGCCGCCGGACGTGTCGCTGCCGGAGAGCGATGGTCGGGTCCGGGACCTGGTGGGCAAGCTGTCGGTGGACCCGGAGCTGGCGCGGTGGCTCCAGGAGCGCGACCTGGCGCGCCGGTTCACGTCGTCCGTGAACAACATCGCCGAGGGTGAGAGCCCCCGGGCCTCGCTGCTGTTCATGGCGCCGCCGGGGGCCTTCCAGGTGGACGCGTCCGGGGCGAACGGGCGCGCGGCGGTCGCACCGCTGAGCTACGCGCGCTACGACCTGGTGGCCCGGGTGCTGGGGTCGCTGGACATGGCCGGCGCGGCTCTCGTTTACCGGGAGCTGCAGCCGCTCATCGACCAGGCCTACCGGGAGATTGCTCCACCGGGCCAGAGCTTCGAGGCGACCTTCGGCCGCGCCATCCAGCACCTGTTGGCCGTGCCGGTGCCGCAGGGGCCGGTGGAGGTGCTGCCCAAGGGCGCGCTGTACGTCTACGCGGCGCCGGAGCTGGAGGGTTTGAGCCGGGCCCAGAAGCACCTGTTGCGCATGGGTCCAGGGAACATCCGGATCATCCAGGCGAAGCTGCGCGAGGTCCGCACGTCGCTGAACCTGCCGACCCCGGAGACCCCGGAGCCCAGGGCCCCGGAGGCGCTCCCGGATCAGGACCCGGGCCAGACGCAGCCCGCAGAGTAGCCGTGCGTCTGACCAGACGGCTGGTGATGGTATCCGGCTTTGTGCTTGGCACGGGCTGCTCGACCACGTCGCGCGAGCCAGGGATGCGCTCTACGCACAACTACCTGGCGCAAGCCACGGACGCTCTATAGGGCCCAACTCCGAGCGTACCTTGCCCCCATGGATGAAGCCGAGGACGACACCTAGCAGTGGCGTCCACCAGAAGCGGAGTAAGCGGCTACTTGCGCTTCTTCTTGGCAGGCTTCGCAGGGGGCGGCTTGGGCTTTTCCTTGTCGCCGGCAACCTGGAAGGCGGCCCGGAGGTCTTCGACGTCGCGGCCGCGGGCGTCCTGGAACGCGGTGCCGGACTGGGCGTCCACGACCAGCGTGTACGAGAAGCCCGTCTTGAGCGGCTGCGGCAGGTGGATGCGGTAGACGAGCCCGTCGTCGGCCTCCGTGACGGAGTCATCGGAGACCATGGCCCGGTCGGCTTCGTCCATCAGCCGGACCCGGTAGTTCTTCAGGGGCAGCGTGCTGCGGAGCTCCAGGTCGGAGGTCGGCTCGATGAGCGGCTTTTCTTCCAGGGCCAGCGGGATGAGCGCGAGCCCGGCGTCTGGCGCCTGGTACTGGAGCTGGAAGACCACGGTGTCCGGGCCGGCGTCCGGGGCCGCCGGGGTGCCCGTGACGCCGCCATCCACCACGGCGGTGTCCGGCGTCTTGTCGGGACAGCCCGTCAGCAGGGCCGCGGTGAGGCCGCAGAGCACGGCGAGTCCGGTTCGTCGGAAGAGGCGCATGGCGCGGCAACGTATGTGCCGGGCGCGGGCTCGGGAAGCCCGAGGACGCCGGCCTGCATGCCCAAGGTCACTGGAGGACGCCGGCGGACCCGGTTACTGGAACGTCCTGGGAGCGCCAGGAACGGCCGGGAACCGGCCAGAACTCCCCCGGGAGCCCCAAGCCATGAGGTCTGATAAGAATCGTTATGTAAACTAAACCTCTGGGCATCCCAGGGGGACCTGGACTGCGTTCCTCACCCGCTCCCCCGGGCCGGATTCCGGGCTCCCGGGCCCGCGGCGTGCCGGTCGAACTCCACCGCGCAGTGCGCCGAGAACACCGTCACCTCGTTCCCGTGCGTCCGCACCAGGCCCCGCAGGCGTTCCTGGTTCGCGAGCCGCGCGACGTTGTCCACGGACTTCAGCCGCTGGAACAGCGCTGTCCCCCACGGGCTTCGCGGGGCCACCGGATCGACCTCTCGGTGGTTGAAGTACGCGTCCCCGGCGTGAAGCATCCAGCCTCCCGGGCCCTTCACCGCGATGCCGCAGTGTCCGGCCGTATGGCCGACCAACGGCACCAGCAGCACCTCCGCGTCCAGGCCCGGAATCACCCGCACGGCCTCGAACCCGAACCAGCGCTCGCCGTCCACGGCGTACCGGTTCCACTTCGGCCCGTGGGCCCACTGGACCGGCTTGTACCCGAGCTTCTCCTTCGGCCCCGGTGGCACCATGGCCGCGGCGTGCTCGTCCCTGAGCACGTGGACCTGGGCCTCCGGAAAGTCGTCCAGCCCCCCGACATGGTCCAGGTCCAGGTGCGTCGGCACGATGTGCCGCACGTCCTCGCGCCGGAACCCCAGCCGCTCCACCTGGGCCAGCGCCGTCTCCGCCGGATCCAACCTGGGCGCGTTCCGGGCCACGAACCGCTGGCCCAGGCGTCCCTTCGCGTCCCGCAGGTCCCGGGTCCCCAGGCCCGTGTCCACGAGGACGAGCCCCTGGGACGTCTCCAGCAACAGGCAGTGGCACACGAGCCGCGCCCGCTCGAACAGCCCGCCCGCGCCCACGACGAACCGGGCGCTGGCGGGACACAGGGTTCCGCAGTTGAGGTGATGGATTCGCATGCCCGGAACCCTACGGATCGCCCTCCGGGCCCGATTGGAGGAATCGGCCACCGTGCCCGGCCCGGGTCTCCCGCCGGTTGAAGCCCCGGCCCGGCCGGCCCAGACTCACCCCATGGCCCTGGCTTCGACGTCCGATAACGCGCTGGTCCCCCGGAGCGACCTGTCCCGCTTCATCCAGCGCGTGCGGGTCCTCCGGCACGGCCCTTCCGGGGACGCCTTCGTCCGCCTGCCCGACGGCACCGTCGAGCTCGTGGTCCGCGTCCTGCCCGGAACCGGCTGCGACGTGCACGCCCTGGGCCCCCGGGAGCACGTCCAGCACAAGTCGGCCACGGAGGTTCCGCCGGACACGCTGGGCATCCAGTTCAAGCCCGGCGGCGCGTATCCGTTCTTCGGCCTGCCCATGTCGGAGCTGGCCCACCGGAGCCTGTCCATCGACCGGCTCTGGGGCCCGGCCGACGGCGAGCGGCTCCGGGCCTTGCTCGTGGACGCCCCCACGGTCCAGGCCCGCCTGCGCACGCTCGAGGCCGCCCTCGTGGACCGCCTCCACCGCGACGACGTCTTCGAACCCGCCGCCGCGTACCTCGTCCGGCGCGGCATCCGGCTCGTCACCGAAGCCGTGGAGATCCCCCGCGTGAGCGACCTGGCCCGCACGCTGGGCGTGAGCGAACGGAACCTGCGCCGCGCCTTCGACGACGTGCTCGGCATGGGACCCAAGGTGTTCGCACGCCTCGTGCGCTTCCAGCGGGCGCTCCGGGCCTCCGCGTCCGCCTCCCGGGGCACCCGGCCGGACTGGGGGGCCATCGCCACCGGCGTCGGCTACTACGACCAGGCCCACCTCATCGCGGACTTCCGCGCCGTCACCGGCACCACGCCCACCGCGTGGCTGCGCGCCCGGGCCGCCTGATCCACCCTGCCCGGCCCATTCTCAGACGCGGCGCGTCGGATCCGCCGGGTGGGAAATCCGCACGCCCGCCAGGGGGGCCCAGGAATCGTTCAAGCGCTCGTGCGTTCAGCGCCTTGCGTGGGCGTTTTCCCAGCTTGACCGAGGCTTTCCCATCCCTCACAAACGCCCCGTCCCCGCTGGTACCCGTCCAGCGGTCCGAAAGGATCCCATTTCATGAAGCGATTGATGGTCATCGCCGCCCTCGTGGGTGCCACTCCGGCGCTCGCCGATGAAGGCATGTGGACGTACAACAACTTTCCCAACGCGAAGGTGAAGGAGAAGTACGGCTTCGAGCCTTCCCAGCAGTGGCTGGAGAAGCTCCGCCTGGGCGCCGTGCGTCTGGCCGGCGGCTGCTCCGCGAGCTTCGTGTCGCCGGACGGCCTGGTGATGACGAACCACCACTGCGCGCGCGGCTGCATCGAGCAGCTGTCCACCGCGAAGCAGGACTACCTGGCCAACGGCTTCTACGCGAAGACGCAGGGCGAGGAGAAGCAGTGCCCGGCGATGGAGGTGAACCAGCTCGTCGAGATCACCGACGTCACCGACACGCTCAACAAGGCCACCCAGTCGCTGACCGGCAAGCAGTACTCGGACACGCTGAAGGCGGAGATGTCCAAGCTGGAGAAGGCCTGCTCCAACGGCGACGACAAGGTGCGCTGTGACCTCGTCACGCTGTACCAGGGCGGCAAGTACAACCTGTACAAGTACCGCCGCTTCCAGGACGTGCGCCTGGTGTTCGCCCCCGAGCACGCCATCGCCTTCTTCGGCGGGGACCCGGACAACTTCGAGTTCCCCCGCTACGACCTGGACGTGACGTTCGTCCGCGTCTACCAGGACAAGCAGCCGGCGAAGACGCCGGACTACTTCAAGTGGTCCGCGAACGGCGCCAAGGAGAACGAGCTCACGTTCGTGCCCGGCAACCCGGGCCGCACGTCGCGCGCGCTGACCATCGCGGAGCTGGAGTACACCCGCGACGTGTCCATGCCCAAGACGCTCATGTACCTCTCCGAGCTGCGCGGCATGGTCACCGAGTTCCAGAAGCGCGGCCCCGAGCAGAAGCGCATCTCCAGCAACCTGCTCTTCGGCGTGGAGAACGCGCTGAAGGCGTCCAAGGGTCGCCACGAGGCACTGCTCGACAAGAAGTTCTTCGCCACCAAGGTCGCCGCGGAGCAGGAGCTGCGCAAGAAGGTGGATGCGAACCCGGAGCTGAAGAAGAAGTACGCCGGCGCCTGGGCGGAGATCGCCAAGGCGGAGGAGCAGCTCTTCACCCTGCGCAAGGAGCTCAGCTACATCGAGCACGGCCAGGGCATCTCGTCCTCCCTGTTCAACATCGCCCGCACGCTGGTGCGCGCCGCCGACGAGCTGCCCAAGGACAACGGCCAGCGGCTGCGTGAGTTCAACGACGCCAACCAGCCCGCGCTCAAGGCGAACCTCTTCAGCCCCGCGCCCATCTACCCGGAGCTGGAGATCGCGCGCCTGACGTTCAGCCTCACCAAGCTGCGCGAGGAGCTGGGCACCAAGCACCCGTTCGTGAAGAAGGTGCTGGGCAAGGAGTCCCCGGAGCAGGTTGCCACCCGCGTGGTGAAGGGCAGCAAGCTGACGGACGTGAAGGCGCGTCAGGCGCTCTTCGACGGCGGCAAGAAGGCCTTGGACGCGTCCAAGGACCCGATGGTCCAGCTGGCGCTCCTGGTGGACCCGGACGCCCGCGCCATCCGCAAGAAGTTCGAGGATGACGTGGAGTCGGTCGTCAAGAAGAACAGCGAGCTCGTCGCCAAGGCGAAGTTCGACATCTACGGCACCAGCCAGTACCCGGACGCGACGTTCTCCCCGCGCGTGTCGTTCGGCTCGGTGAAGGGCTACACGGAAGATGGCCAGAAGGTCGCGCCGTTCACCCAGATGAGCGGCACCTTCGAGCACGCCACCGGGCAGGAGCCGTTCGCGCTGCCGAAGTCCTGGGTGAAGTCGGAGAAGGTCATCACCGGCTCCACGCCGATGAACTTCGTCACCACCAACGACATCATCGGCGGCAACTCCGGTTCGCCCGTCGTGAACAAGAACCACGAGATCGTCGGCCTGGTGTTCGACGGCAACATCCAGTCGCTGGGCGGCGAGTACGGCTTCGACGAGTCCGTGAACCGCACCGTGTCCGTGCACTCGGACGCCATCATCGAGGCGCTCCAGAAGGTCTACGGCGCCAACCGCGTCCTGGAAGAGCTGCGCCCCGGCAGCACCAAGGTGCCGCCCGTGAAGGCCAACCCGGCCGGGTAGTCGTCCCCCGCGCTTGAAGTACAAAGAGGCTGCCCGGTTCGCTCCGGGCAGCCTCTTTCGTTTCCCAGCGCCCTGCCGCTACCTCACTCCCACTCGATGGTGGCGGGCGGCTTGGAGGAGATGTCGTAGACGACGCGGTTGATGCCGCGCACCTCGTTGGTGATGCGCGAGGAGATCTTCTCCAGGATGGGGAACGGGATGCGCGCCCAGTCCGCCGTCATGCCGTCCACGCTGGTGACGGCGCGCAGCACGCAGGTGGACTCGTAGGTGCGCTCATCGCCCATCACGCCCACGCTCTGCACCGGCAACAGCACCGCGAAGGCCTGCCACACCTCGCCGTACAGCCCGGCCTTGTGGATCTCCTCCTGCACGATGGTGTCCGCGCGGCGGACGAGGTCCAGGCGCTTCTCGTTCACCTCGCCCAGCACGCGGATGGCCAGGCCCGGGCCCGGGAACGGCTGACGGCCGACCATCTCCGGCGGCAGGCCCAGCTCGCGGCCCAGGACGCGCACCTCGTCCTTGAACAGCTCGCGCAGGGGCTCCACCAGCTTGAGCTTCATCGTCTCCGGCAGGCCGCCCACGTTGTGGTGGCTCTTGATGGTGACGGACGGGCCCTTCCACGACACGGACTCGATGACGTCCGGGTACAGCGTGCCCTGGGCGAGGAAGCCCGCGTCCTGCACGTCGCGGGAGGCCTCCTCGAACACGGCGATGAACTCCCGGCCGATGATCTTCCGCTTCTGCTCCGGGTCCGTCACGCCGGCCAGCTTCGACAGGAAGCGCTCGCGTGCATCCACCGTCTTCAGGGGGACGTGGAAGCGGTCCACGAAGAGCGCCTCCACCTGCGCCCGCTCCCCCTGCCGCAGGAGGCCGTTGTCCACGAAGATGCACTGGAGGCGCGGGCCAATGGCCCGGTGCAGCAGCAGCGCCGCCACGGAGCTGTCCACGCCGCCGGAGAGCCCGCAGATGACGCGGCCCTCCTCGCCCACCTGCCGGCGGATGGTCTCCACCGCCTCGTCGATGAAGCCCTTCATCGTCCACGAGCCGGTGACCTTGCAGTCGTTGAAGAGGAAGGCGCGCAGCATCGCCTTGCCCTGGGGCGTGTGCACCACCTCCGGGTGGAACTGGAGGCCGTACCAGGGCTTCGTCGCATGGGCGGCCGCCGCGAAGGGCGAATTGCCGCTGCGGCCAATGGCCTCGAAACCAGGCGGGAGCACGTCCACCCGGTCGCCGTGGCTCATCCACACCTGCACCTGGTCCCCCGGCCGGAACTCCGAGAACGGGCCCCGGGCGGTGAGCACCTCCACGGACGCGCTGCCGAACTCGCGGTGCGCTCCCCGGTCGATGCGGCCTCCCAAGAGCTTCGCCGTCAGCTGCAGGCCGTAGCAGATGCCCAGGACGGGCACGCCCGCCTCGAAGACGTACGGGTCACAACGCGGTGAGCCAGGGGCCTCCACGGAGGCCGGGCCGCCGGAGAGGATGATGCCCTTGGGCGCGAACTTGCGGATGTCGTCCGCGGGCAGGTCGGGGCGCTGGATCTCGCAGTAGACGCCCAGTTCACGCACCCGGCGGGCGATGAGCTGGGTGTACTGGCTCCCGAAATCAAGGATGAGGATCTTCTCGGAGTGCAGGTCCACCGGCATTTCTCCCAGGGGGCGTCGTTGACGGGTGGGGGCCCTTATCGCTACAAACTTCGGGAAATCAACGCTGAAAGGCCGTCAATTGTTCGAGGTTCGGATGCGCCGCCTGACCGCTTCCAGTGCAGCAGCCATGCTTCTCCTGTCCTCCGCGGGGTGCGTGAAGGAGATCTCCTCGGAGGAGCGTCTGGAGCGGGACACGCGCAGCGTGGCCGTGAAGGACACCCCCGGAATCGCCGAGCTGTCCAAGCTCACCTGTGACGACACCACCGAACCGCTCAACAAGGCCCGCAACGTCAACCGGCCGGAGTCGGACCGGCTGGTGGAGTACGTCCAGCTCTACTCGTCCCTGAAGGACCGCACGCACACCTTCGAGGACGCGATGGCCCGCAACCCGGACCTGAGCTACCGCGAGGGCAGCCAGGCCCTGGTCTCCGCCAAGGAGACCTGCATCCAGCAGACGGCCGACATCCGCGTGGAGTTCGAGACCTACCTGCGCGAGCTGGTGGACGTGCCCACCGTGCAGGAGATCAAGGGCGGCAACACCGTGACGGTGGCCCGCCTGGACTTCGCCACCCTGCGCAAGGCCATCGAAACGCTGGACCCGGACGACCGCGAGCAGCTCATGCAGCGCGTGGGCGCGGCGGAGAAGCGCGTGGCCACGGTGCCTGCGGGCGCGGATGACGCGGCCGGCAAGCGTCGCACCAAGTAGGCGCCTGCCCGCGCCTCCCGGGGCGCAGGCAGTAGCGCCCCGGAAGCCGCACCCCGGGTCGAAGCGCCCTACTCCATCCGGTAGTTGGGCGCTTCCTCGGTGATGATGACGTCGTGCACGTGGCTCTCCTTGAGCCCGGCGGACGTGATGCGCGTGAACATCGCCTTCGTGCGCAGCTCCTCGATGTTGGCGCACCCCACGTAGCCCATGCCGCTGCGGATGCCGCCCAGCATCTGGTGCACGTTCATGGACAGGGTGCCCTTGTACGGGACGCGCCCCTCGATGCCCTCCGGGACGAGCTTCACTGCGTCCACGTCGGACTGGAAGTAGCGGTCCTTGGCGCCCTGCTTCATCGCGCCCAGGCTGCCCATGCCCCGGTAGCTCTTGTAGCTGCGGCCCTGGTACAGGATGACGTCGCCGGGGGACTCCTCGGTGCCGGCGAACAGCGAGCCGATCATCACGGAGCTGGCGCCCGCGGCGAGCGCCTTGACGATGTCGCCTGAGTACTTGATGCCGCCGTCGGAGATGATGGGGATGCCGTGCTTGTCCGCCTCGCGGGCGCAGTCATCCACCGCCGTCACCTGGGGCACGCCCACGCCGGCCACCACGCGGGTGGTGCAGATGGAGCCCGGGCCGATGCCCACCTTCACCGCGTCCACGCCCGCCAGGATGAGCGCGCGCGTGCCCTCCGCGGTGGCGACGTTGCCGGCGATGAGATCAAAGCCGTGGAAGTTCTTGCGCGTGTCGCGCACGCCTTCAATCACGCCCAGCGAGTGGCCGTGGGCGGTGTCCACGACGATGACGTCCACGCCCGCCTTCACCAGCGCGTCGATGCGGGCCTCGCGGTCCGCGGACACGCCGACGGCGGCGGCGCAGAGCAGCCGGCCCTTGCTGTCCTTGGCGGCGTTCGGGTGCGTGCGGCGCTTCTCGATGTCCTTGATGGTGATGAGGCCCTTCAACTCATAGGCCTCGTTCACGATGAGGAGCTTCTCGATGCGGTGCTCGTGGAGGAGCTTCTGGGCCTCCTCCTGGGTGATGTTCTCGCGGCCCGTGACGAGCTTGCGAGTCATCATGTCCTCGACCTTCTGGGCGAAGTTCTTCTCGAAGCGCACGTCGCGGCTGGTGACGATGCCGACCAGGCGCTTGCCCTGCACGACGGGCACGCCGGACACGCCGTGGATCTTCATCAGCTCCACGGCGCGGGCGAGCGGGGCTCCGGGCTCGGTGGTGACGGGGTCCACCACCATGCCGCTCTCGAACTTCTTGACCTTGAGGACCTCCAGGGCCTGCTGCTCGGGCGTCATGTTCTTGTGGATGACGCCGATGCCACCCTCCTGCGCCATGGCGATGGCGGTGCGGGCCTCCGTCACGGTGTCCATGGCGGCCGACAGCAGGGGCACGTTGAGCCGGATGTTGCGCGTCAGGCGGGTCGTCAGGTCGGCTTCACGCGGCGTGACGGCGCTCTCACCGGGCAGCAGGAGCACGTCGTCGAAGGTGAGGGCCAGCCGGATATCGGGGTTCAACATGGGGGCTCCCGGAACCCCCGCGGGGCACCAGCGCCCGGCGGGTGCGGTTCCATACGAGTAACGCGGCAGGCGCGCAACGGAAGAAGGTTTTTTGCCGCCCGTTCCCTGGGACTTCGGGTGATACTCCGCGCCACACACACACGTTGCGGGACTTGGACCGGGCCTTGGCGGATCTGAATCAGGGAGGGGCCGTCGGGCTGGTGGTGAAGCTTCCGTTCGCCACCCCCGAAGAGTTCCTCGCGAAATACGGGGGCAACATCACCCGGGGTGGCATCTATTTGCGCGCGAAGGCTGTGCGCCCCCCTGGCACGGCCGTCACCCTGGACCTCCGGCTGGCAGGCGGCGACCGGCTGCTCTACGCCGCCGCCGTGGTGCACTTCGTCACCGGGCAGCAGGGCCAGGGCATCTCCGGGATGGGGCTGAAGTTCGGAGAGGCGGACGCCGCGACGCGCCGGTTCCTGGATGCCACCATCGCCCTCCTTCCGCACGCCCCTGTCTCTTATACACATCTGACGCTGCCGACGACTAGGC
>NZ_RAWG01000258.1 GCF_003611735.1 Corallococcus sicarius
GGCTGGCGGCGTGGCTGGCGGTGGGGTTCGGGGCGACGGCAGGCGGTACCTGGGCGGCGTTCCTGTCGGCGGGATGTCTGGTGGTGGGGGTGGTGTCCTACGTGCTCGTCGACCGGCGGGTCCCCACCTACGTGGTCCTCTACGTCGCGGCGGGATTGGCCTGCGCGGCGGGTGCCTTTCTTTGAGTGTACGAACATCAGCAGAAGTGGGAGTCGCGATGCCGAGCGAAGCCGAAGGGACATTCGAGATCGTCAACGCGCTGGGGCTGCACGCCCGGGCCGCGGCGCAGATGGTCAAGGTGGCCAACCGCTTCAAGAGCGAGGTCTTCATCGCGGCGGAGGGCAACCGCGCCAACGCCAAGTCCATCATGGGCGTGCTGATGCTCGCGGCGGGGCAGGGCGTCAAGGTGACCATCACCTGCAAGGGCGAGGACGCGGAGGCGTGCCTGTCCGAATTGAAAAAGCTCATCGCGGATCGCTTTGGCGAGGCGCAATGACAGGTGCCGTTGCAGTTAGACTCCCCGTGAGGGCAGGGAACGAACCGTGAGCAGCCAGGCCACCCCCACACTCAGGTTGACGGGCATCGGCGCCTCGCCGGGCGTGGCGGTGGGCCATGCCTTCATCCTGGACCGCAAGCGCATCCGCACCCCCAAGCTCCGCCTCGCGGACGCGGAGGTGGAGCCGGAGCGGATGCGGATGAAGACCGCGATTGACCTGTCCGACCGCCAGCTCGCGGAGCTGAAGGATCAAATCACGCGCACGGAGGGCAGCGACCACGCCCTCATCCTGGAAGCGCACCGGCTGATGCTCCACGACCCCATGCTCGTGGACGAGGTCAACCGCCTCATCGTGGAGGACCGCATCAACGCGGAGTGGGCGGTGCGCCGCACGGCCCGGAAGATAAAGCACCTGTTCGACAACATCCCGGACGAGTACTTCCGCGAGCGTCGCTCGGACGTGGACTACGTGGCGGACCGCATCATCCGCAACCTGATGGGCCAGGTGGTGGACGAGGAGGTGGAGGTCCCCGCGGAGGCCATCGTCGTGGCGCACGACCTGCCGCCCGCGGACGCGGCGATGATGGCCCGCAGCGGCCGCGTCGCGGGCTTCGTCACCGACCTGGGCGGCCAGACGAGCCACACCGCCATCGTCGCCCGCGCGCGGGAGACGCCCGCGGTGGTGGGCGCGGGGCGCGCGAGCGAGCAGATTTCGCCGGGTGACCTGGTCGCGATGGACGGCACGCGCGGCGTGGTGCTGGTGAACCCCTCGGAGGACCAGCTCGCGCTGTTCCGGGAGGAGCAGCGGCGCTACCAGGAGAGCGAGCAGCTGGCGCTCGCGACGAAGGAACAGCCCGCGGTGAGCACGGACGGCTTCCGCATCCGACTCAACGGGAACATGGAGTTCCTGGAGGAGATCCCCTCGCTGCTGGCGCACGGCGCGGAGGGCATTGGCCTGTACCGCACCGAGTTCATGTTCCTGGACCGGAAGACGGCGCCCACCGAAGAGGAGCACTACCGCGCCTACAAGCAGGTGCTGGAGGCCATGGGCGGCCGTCCCGTCACCATCCGCACGCTGGACCTGGGCGGCGACAAGGTGCCGGGCAAGACGAAGCATGAGAAGGAGCCCAACCCCGCCATGGGGCTGAGGGCCATCCGCTACTGCCTGTCCAACCGGGAGCTGTTCCGGGTGCAGCTGCGGGCGCTCCTGCGCGCGAGCGTGCACGGCAACATGCGGCTGATGTTCCCCCTCATCTGCGGGGTGAGCGAGCTGCGCGAGGCTCGGAGCGAGCTGGAGGCGTGCCGCACGGCGCTGGGGCGTGCCGGGGTGCCGGTGGGCAAGCGCTTCCCGGTGGGCATCATGGTGGAGACGCCCAGCGCGGCCACCATCGCGGACCGGCTCGCGCAGGAGGCGGACTTCTTCTCCATCGGGACGAACGACCTCATCCAATACGCGCTGGCCATCGACCGCCAGAACCGCGAGGTGGCGTACCTCTACCGGCCGCTGCACCTGTCGGTGCTGCGGATGATCCAGGGCATCGTCACCGCGGCGAAGTCCGCCAACATCCCCGTGTCCATGTGCGGCGAGATGGCGGGCGACCCCCTCTTCACGCTGGTGCTGCTGGCGATGGGCTTCGACGAGCTGTCGATGACGTCCGGGCAGATTCCGGTGGTGAAGCGGCTGATGCGGCGGGTGAGCCGCCATGAGGCCGTGGAGATGCTCCAGGGCGCCATGGAGCTGACGACGGCGGAGGAGATCGAACGCTACGTGCGCATGGAGATGGACCGGCGCTTCAGCGGCCCGGAGGGCTCACTGCTGTCAGGCGGCCACGACGTGGAGCCCGGCCCCCTGTAGGCCCTGCTTCCCCGCCCGGGTTCGGACTCCGGGCGCGCGAGAGGGGGTCGCCGTTTCCAGCGTGGGTGCATACCTTCGCCGGACACGAATGCAGGAGGCAGCAGCGTGTTCAAGCCAGCGGACGTTCAGCGTGGGATGACGGTGCGGGACCGGGACGGCGAAGCGCTCGGTGGCATTGTCGCGGTGGATCCCCGGGGTTTCACCATCGGCAAGGGACGGGTCTTCGGCAAGGAGTACCCGGTGCGGTTCTCCGACGTCGCGGACCTGGACGGGGATGACGTCTACCTGCGCCGGGACCTGGCGCACCTGCAGGGCGCCGTGCTGGCCGAAGGCGGGGCGGACGAGGACGCGGCGGAGGAGACCGTGAAGCCCGAGCGCCCGGTGGCCTACACGCACGACCTCACGGGCGCGCTGGTGCCCATGGAGTAGCCGTCCTCTTCACGGACGGGGCTTCACTCGGGACGGGAGTCCTCGCCATTCGCGGGGGCCCCGTCCTTCCCATTTTCGTCCGTCCTGCCGCTGTGACGGCGGGGGTGGGGCGTCAGCTTCCGGGCCACGGGGCGCAGCACCACCAGCGACAGCAGCGCGAGCGCCACGGTGGCGCCCGCGGCCACGTACAGGCCCAGCCCGCACGTCAGGCCCACCGCGGCCGTCACCCAGAGGTTGGCCGCGGTGGTGAGCCCCTTCACGGAGCCGCCGTGGCGCATGATGACGCCCGCGCCCAGGAAGCCGATGCCGACGACGACCTGGCTCGCGATGCGGCCCACGTCCGCCTGCGTCCCGGGAACCGTGCCCGGCCCCCCCTGCACCACTTCGGTGTACACGCTGGCGAGCGTGAAGCAGCACGCCCCCAGCGCGACGAGCGTGTGCGTGCGCAGGCCCGCCGCCTGGTTGCGGGCCTCGCGCTCCACGCCCAGCACGCCGCCCAGGAACGTGGCCAACAGCAACCGACCGATGAGAACGAGGGGATCCACGCCAGGGAGAAGCTACTCGCCCAGGTCGATCTTCTCGTCCTTGTCCGCCTCGTTCAGTTCGGGATTGGGCAACGTGTCCAGCGTGGCCACCAGCAGCTTGTACGAAGGGACGACGTAGGGCTCCACGTCCGGCCCCAGCTCCTTCACGTACTGCTCCTTGCGCTCGCTGTACTTCTTGTCCGTGGAGTCCCAGCTGCCCGCGGACTCCGCGGCCCACACCTCCTGGCCGTCGCGGCAGCGCAGGAGCTGCGCCTTCACCGCCACCTCCGCCCCGTCACCCACGCGCTTCACCTGCGGCTCCAACCACAGCACGCCCTCGATGCCCTCCACGCACTGGTCCTTGAAGGTCGCGTCGGTGGGGCGCTCGGGCAGGGACGTGTTGGCCTTCACCAGGTAGTCCCGGTTCTGGTTCAACCACTGCCGCGCGATGAGGCTCCACAGGTCCCCCACGTACTGCTGGCCCTGCGGGAAGGGCTGCGTCACCACCGCCAGCCGCTTCACCTGCTTCCGGTCCACCGTGTCGTAGTCCGCGCGCAGCCGCTGGCTCTTCACCGTCGCGCAGCCGGCCAGCATCATCAGGCCCAGCACCGGCCCCAGTCGCTTGAACGTCCCCATGGCTTGAAGCTCCCTTGCAGAGAAACGGATGTGGGAAACAGAAGCCCCGCGCTTCCCCTCGAAGGGAAGGCGGGGCGCAGGTCCAACGCGGATATTAAGCGCTTCGCGCGCGCTGTCAGGCCGCGCGTGTGGAGGACGCGTCGCCGCCGGAGGCGGAGCCGCCCGAGCCCGAGCCGCCCGCGTCACGCTGCCGCTTGTCGTGCATGAGCTGCATCACCGCCGCCAGCACCGTGAAGGACACCAGCAGCGTGGTGATGAGGCCGATGCAGGCGATGATGCCCATGGAGCGCACGCCGTTGTGGCCGGCCACCAGCAGCGCCGCGAAGCCCGCGACCGCCGTCAGGGTGGAGGACGCCACCGCCGCGCCCACGCTGCGCAGCGCCACCAGCGGGGACGTCCCCTCCAGGAAGCGGTGCAGCAGGTACAGACCGTGGCTCACGCCGAAGCCCAGCAGGATGGGCAGGATGATGACGTTCATGAAGTTCAGGCGCAGGTCGAACAGCGCCATGAAGCCCAGCATCATCGCCAGGCCCACCGTCAGCGGAATCACCGACGCCAGCGCCAGCTTCGCGTTGCGGAAGTCCGCGAAGTGCATCGCGAGGATCCACAGCGCGGTGAGGATGATGGTGAGCTTCGCGTCCTTGAGCACCATGCGCGCCAGCGACGCGTACAGCTGCGTGGCGCCCGCGGCGCGGAACTCCTTCTCCACCGGCGCGCCCTGGGGGCCGTTGGTGAACTTGCCCGGCGTCACCATGCCCTTGATGGAGCGCGTCTGGTCCGCGAACTGGAGCATCTGCTTGCCGTCCCAGAGGTCCACGCTCGGGTAGATGAACGTGAGGTAGCCGTGGTTCTCCGGGTGGGTGCTGGGCAGGTGGCGGAACTGCGTGGCGTAGATCTCCGGCACCTGGTGCACGTCGAAGGGACGGGCCTCCAGCATCTTGAGGAAGATCTTCGCCTTCTCCTGCGTCTCCGGCGGCAGCGCCGACACCTCGATGTCCTTCAGCTCCGCCTGCCACTCCTCCAGGATCTTCGTGTTCGCCTGCGCGGTGCCTTCCGGCGGCACGAAGGTGAAGAGGCTCATCACCTGGGAGATGGTGGGGCGCTTCTTCGGATCCGCCGTCAGCTCCTTGTAGAGGGCCTCCGTCTCCGCCAGGTCCTTGGTGTAGATGGCCAACGGGTCGCTGGCGATCTTGAAGCGCTCGTTGATTTCATCCTGCAACACCACCGACGGCTGGTTGGCCGGCATCAGCGCGCGGGTGTTGTAGTTGAAGCGCACGCCGTACGGCAGGCGCGTGAGGAAGTCCGCGCCCGCGGGGGGCTCGCCGTCCTTCCACGGGAAGGCCGCGCCGCACACCACCGCCACCACCACGCAGCCCACCGCCAGCACCAGGCCCGGACGCGGGATGCGCGCCTCGTTGCCGGCGGCGTTGTTCACCGGCGGCGGCTTCATCACGCCAATCAGCTTCTGCGGCAGCTCCGGGTTGCGGTGGCCCGCCAGCGCCAGCAGCGCCGGGCACCAGGAGAACAGCGTGATGCCCAGCACCAGCGTGCCCGTGCCGGCCAGGAAGCCGAACTGGGAGAAGCCCTTGAAGTCGCTCACCATCAGCACGAAGAAGGAGCCCGCCACCACCACCGCGGACACCAGCGCCGGACGGCCCGCGTTGATGACCGCGTCGCGGATGGCCACGTCGTAGCGCTTGCCCGCGCCCAGCTCCAGGCGCGTGCGGAAGATGAAGTGGATGCCGTAGTCGATGCCGAACCCCATCAGGATGCCGCCCAGGATGGAGGTGATCATGTTCAGCTCACCCACCGCCACGTAGGTGAAGCCCAGCGTGTACAGCGTGCCCGCCACCGTGCCGCTCACCACGATGAGCGTGGGCGCCCACTTGCGGAAGAACGCGATGGTGATGGCGAAGATGGCCACCAGCGCCAGGATGGTCACCGGCTGGAGCGACTCCTCGATGGCGTACGAGTCGTCCACCGCCGTCTTGTAGGAACCCGTGAAGCCGTAGGCGACCGTCTTCTTGTCGCCCATCTTGTAGTAGTCCTCCACCAGCTGCACGCCCGCGGCGTTGGACTTGGAGTAGTCCGCCAGGTCCCGGCGCAGCTTCTCCACGTAGTCCTTCGTCTGGCCAATCTGGTTCGTGTCCCACATCGGCTTGATGAGGAGCAGCAGCAGCTTGCGGTCCTGGGAGATGTAGTAGTCGTCCGCGATGCTCTTGTTGCCAACGCTGGAGTACTTGTCGACCAGGTCCTGCAGGTCCAGCTTCACCGGCTCCGTCTTCTTGATCTCGATGTAGAACGGGTTGCTGCGGCGGATCTGATCCTTGAGGAACGCCATGATGCGGCGCTTGCCCTCGGCCAGGTCCTCCGTCTTCACGAAGAGCACCATGTTCTGCTGCACGAACTCGACGGGGATCTTGTACGTGAGCGAGCGCGCGTGCTCCTTGTCCTTGCCCACCATCACGGCCAGGTCGTCCGCGACGCGCTTGAGCGTGGCCTCGTCGTCACCGCGCAGCGCGACCATGAAGAAGCCGCTGCCGCCCACCATGTCGATGACGCGCTTGACGTCCTTCACCTCCTGGAGGTCCTGGGAGATGAGGTCGAGCTGGTTCGAGTTGATGGTCAGCTTCGACGTGCCCCACACGGCCAGACCGAGCAGCAACAACAACACGGTCATGACGATGCCGGGACGCCGGACCAGCAGCTCCGCATAGGCGACTGCGAAGCGAGGCGGGGGATGCGAGGAGGGATTGCCGCTCATGGGCGCGGGACCCTATCGACAAACCTTCCCGCCAGGAAGCGGCGCCAGGGATGCCTGACCGCCCCTCCTGCACGCGGGGCAGGGGCCCCCTCTTCAGGGGAATAACCGCGGCTTACGGCCGGGGCTCAGTGCCCGGGAGGCCCCACCAGGGGGACGACCTGGGGGACGGCGTCGTCGGGGAGGCCCTCTTCCCGGGGAGGGATGAGGAAGGGGCCGGGCTGTCGCAGGAAGCGGACCACCATGACGCCCAGGAAGCGCAGGCCCTCGCGCAGGGGGACGTCCCGGGCGCGCAGGGCCACGCCCAGGGCCAGGGCGAAGGCCACGCCGAAGTTGAGGAGGCCGATGACGGCCATCCCCAGGAGGGCGGCCAGGAAGCCGGGCGCCAGCACCATGGAGGGGCCCAGTGTGCAGCCGGCGAGGGCGAGCGCGCCGAACGACAGCGTGACGTGCCGCACGTCCAGCGGGACGCCGAAGAAGCCGCCCACCCCCGGCGCCACGGCCAGCAGCACGCCCAGGGTGACGCTGCCGCCCACGCCCGCCGCGTGGTGCATGAGGCCGCCCGCCAGCCAGCGCGCGCCGCGCTCGCCCAGGAACACGCGCAGCACGCGGTGGTGGGCCAGGGCCTCTGGGAGGCGGCGGTAGACGACGAAGTTCTCGAACCAGTCCGCGGCCACGCTGGACACCCAGAGGAGCACGCCGGTGAAGGCGGCCCACAGGAGCGTGGCGCTGTGCCAGGGGTGCAGTGACGCCACCACCTCGTGGGCCTGCTCCACCGACAGCAGTGAGTGGCCCCGGATGAGCTGGAAGCCCAGCGCCAGCGCCACCGCCGCGGGCAGCACGCAGCCCAGGTTGCCCAGCACCGCGGCCAGTTGCGAGCGGGTGATGCGCGGCACCAGCGCCGCCAGCCGCTCCATGCGCCCGCTCGTGGCGCCCGGGCCGGAGTCCTCGCCCACCGCGGCGGCCAGCGTGGAGGCCGTCATGGAGGGCTGCCTGGCGGCGAGCGTGAAGCCCAGGAACTGCATCACCACGAAGCTGCCGGCGTAGTTGAGCGCGGCGAAGAAGCCCGCGAAGAAGGGCGCCAGCGACAGCCCGCCCAGGAAGAACTTCAGCGCGGCGGTGAACGCGGTGAGCAGCCCGCCGCCCGCCGCGGAGTGCACCATGCGGTGGAACCCGCCTGGCGTCGCGGTGATGGAGTGCTCGCCGGTGTTGCCGGTGCGCTCGATGATCTTCCGCGCCAGGAGCCGCGCGTGGCGCCGCACCAGCGCGCGCACGGAGCGGTCCGCGTGCGCGTGCCGCAGCAGGTCCGACAGCAGCACCAGCGCCTCGCGCCAGCGCGGCTCGCCCCGGGCCGCGCCCAGCACGCGCGCGATGGCCTCCATCCGGTCCAGGCCGCGCCGGATGCGCTCCAGCCGGTACACCAGGTCCACGCTGACGCCCGAGTGCTCCAGGTGCCGCGTGACGGAGCCCACCACCTGCCGGCAGTCCGACACGCCCTGCGCCAGGTCGCGCAGCGAGTCCTGCGCGCCGTCGCGCGCCAGCACCGCGTCACACACCAGCCGCAGCTTGAGGAAGGGCGAGCCCCGGAAGGACAGCCCCGGGCTGCGGTCGCGCACGTCCTCCGCCAGCCCCAGGCTCGTCACCTGCACGCCCAAGAGCAGCAGCGCGTCCATCAGGTCGCCGCGCACGCGCGTGATGGGGGAAGGGTCCGGCGGCGGTGGGTCTCCCACGAGCGCCGTCAGTCGCGCGAGCAGCGCCGGGGACAGCGCGGCCAGCCACTCCGCGTCCTGCGGCACCGGGAACAGGCGCAGGAGCAGCTCCGACAGATTGCCCGGCTCCGGCGGCGCGGGCAGCACGCCGCGCGCGAAGCGGTCCGTCAGTTCGGAGAAGAAGCCGTTGCCGCCGCTCAGGCCCACCTGCGCGAAGAGCTTCAGCCCCCGGCTGCCGGAGCACACGCCCGACACCAGCCGGGTGACGGACGCGCGCAGCGCAGACTCCCCCTCCAGCACGCGCACCAGCAGCGACAGCCGGGAGTCCGTGGGGGACAGCGTGGCGTCCTCCGCCTCCACCAACCCCTGGGCGGGGATGCGCTCGCGCATCCAGTGCATCCAGCGCTCCACCCACGCGAGGCGTGCGTCCAGCCCGTCCTCGGGGACCTCCAACAGCAGCCGGAACAGGTCCCGCACGGCGGGGTGGCCCGGGGCCCGGGGCGCGTACTGCACGCAGAACGCATCCACCTCACGGGCGGACGGCGCGCTGCGGGCCAGTCGCTGCTGGGCGGGAGGGGAGACGGTCATTCGCCAGGCGCTCGGGAGGAAGGGGACGCGGAGCCTACCCGGCCCGCGCCTCCCCCGGAACCCGGGGGGAGGCCGGAGGCCTGATCGCCTGACTGCTCAGCGCGGCCCTGACTGGATTACTTCACCTTCACCGAAGCCAGCTCGTTGTTCTTCGTGCGCATGGCCCCCAGCAGACCGTCCCATCCGCCCTCCTTGAAGAGGGGACGCACCTGCTCGTCCCGGATGCTGGTGAGCATGGAATCTCCCAGGACGGACACGTCCACGACCTTCCAGGCGCTGCCCACCTTCTCCACGAAGTACTTCAGCTTCATCTCCTGCTTCTTCAGCGGGTGGTTGATGAAGACGGTGGAGCCGACGAGCGCCTTGTCGCCCGTCACCTGGGGCTCGTCGTAGGTGATGGAGTCCAGGTTCTTGAAGTTCTCACGCACCTTGGGGAAGGCGAGCTTCGCGAAGAGGTTGTGGAACAGCTGGAGGAACTCCTTGCGCTGGGCGTCCGTGCCCTTGGCCCAGTCGTCACCGAGCAGGAAGCGCCCCTGCTGGTCGCCGCCCAGGTTCTCCAGGGCCTTCAGGTCCTTCTCGTAGCGCACCGACTGCACCACGGTCTTCACCGGCTTGGTGATGGCGTCGGTGGCGGCCTTCGGCGCGGCGAACGCAGGCACGGCGAGGGTGAGGGCAACCAGGAAGGGAAGGGTGCGGATGCGGGCGTTCACGTTCATAAGGGTGGGTGGCCTCCTGAAGAAGGGCTCGACTCCTGTTAGCCCAGGGGAACGGCTCGCGACGCACAAAATTCATCCGGCAGGCAGGCCCACCTCGCGCGTCGGGTGGGGCCGCTCACGGGCGACCGCGACGAATAAACGGGCCTGCCGGGAGGTTTGACTCCCTTGGGACTGCACGTTTACTGTCCGCCCCCTGCGCTGCGTCACTGGATTTGCGCAAGTTCGAGAAGACATGCCTACCGACTTCCTGTTCACGTCTGAATCCGTCACCGAAGGCCACCCGGACAAGATCGCCGATCAGATCTCCGACGGTGTGCTGGATGCCATCATCGCCAAGGATCCGCAGGCGCGCGTCGCCGTGGAGACGCTCGTGAAGACGGGCCTCGCCATCGTCGCGGGCGAGGTGACGACGAACTGTTACGTGGACATCCCGAAGATCGTCCGGTCGACCATCACGCGCATCGGCTACACCGATAGCTCCATGGGCTACGACGGCAACACGTGCGGCGTCATGGTGGCCATCGAAGGCCAGAGCCAGGACATCGCCCGGGGCGTGGACAACAAGAAGGACCAGGGCGCCGGCGACCAGGGCATGATGTTCGGCTTCGCGTGCGACGAGACGCCGGAGCTGATGCCCGCGCCCATCCACTACGCGCACGCGCTGACCCGCCGTCTGGCGGAGGTGCGCCGCAAGAACCACACGTGGATCCGCCCAGACGGCAAGAGCCAGGTCACGGTGGAGTACAAGGACGGCCGCCCGGTCCGCATCGACGCGGTGGTGGTGTCCACGCAGCACGCGGACGACGTCTCCAACAAGAAGATCACGGAAGCCATCCGCGAGGACGTCATCCTCAAGGTGCTGCCGAAGAAGCTCATCGACAACAAGACGAAGTTCTTCATCAACCCCACGGGCCGCTTCGTCATCGGCGGCCCCATGGGCGACTCGGGCGTCACGGGTCGGAAGATCATCGTCGACACCTACGGCGGCATGGGCCGTCACGGTGGCGGTGCGTTCAGCGGCAAGGACCCGTCCAAGGTGGACCGCTCGGCCGCGTACATGGGCCGCTACATCGCCAAGAACGTCGTCGCCGCGGGCCTCGCGACCCGCTGCGAGGTGCAGGTGTCCTACGCCATCGGCGTGGCGGAGCCGGTCAGCGTGATGGTGGAGACCTTCGGCACGGCCACCGTGCCCGAGGAGCAGATCGCGCGCGCGGTGCGCCAGACGTTCGGCCTGCGTCCGCGTGAAATCACGGAGCACCTGGACCTGCTGCGGCCCATCTACCAGAAGACGGCCGCGTACGGTCACTTCGGGCGCCCCGACAAGGAGTTCACCTGGGAGCGCACGGACAAGAAGGACGCGCTCCGCGAGGCCGCCGCCGCCGCGGGCAACACCAAGACGCGCACCCCCCGCCTCAAGGCGGTCTGACGCACCCGGTTCCGGCGCGCTGTCGCCTGAACCCCACGCGCTCGTCCCTCTCTAGGGGCGGGCGCGTTTTCATTTGTGGTGGGTGGCGCACACGTCCGGGGCCGCCTGGGCGGCGGAAGGCCCGGACCGCGGGTCGGGTCGGTGTACGGCAGCGGGCAGCCGGCGTCCGGGCGCGGGGGCGAGGGTGGCACGCGCGCGCGGGCAGTCGCAGACAGGGGGCATGCAGCAGCGACCCGCATCCGCTCATCCAGGTGGAGCACTACGAGCGCTACGTGGGCGCGGAGGTGGTGGAGCGCATCCTGGAGAAGGCGCGGCCGCTGCAGGACCTGCGCGTCGCGCACGTCAACTCCACGTACTACGGCGGCGGGGTGGCGGAGCTGCTGTCGCCCCTGACGCTGCTGATGAACAGCGTGGGCATGGTCACCGAGTGGCGCGCTATCCAGGGCCCGCCGGACTTCTTCAACATCACGAAGAAGATGCACAACGCGTTGCAGGGCGCGGACATCCACCTGACGCCCCTGAAGGCGAACATCTACGAGGAGGTCGTCTACGAGAACGCGGTGCGCAACCGGTTGGACCACGACCGCGTCGTCATCCATGATCCGCAGCCGCTGCCCATCGTGCGGCACAGCCGCAAGCGCGGCCCGTGGATCTGGCGCTGCCACGTGGACCTGTCGCGGCCGGACCCGGCGCTGTGGGCGTACCTCAAGCCCTTCGTGGAGCAGTACGACGCGACGGTGCTCAGCATCCCGGAGTACGCGCGCGAGCTGAGCATCCCGCAGGTGTTCTTCATGCCCGCCATTGATCCGTTCTCCATCAAGAACCGGGAGATGTCCGAAGGAGAGATGGACGAGCGCTTCGCGCACCACCACATCCCCACGGACCTGCCGCTGGTGGTGCAGGTGTCCCGCTTCGACCGGTGGAAGGACCCGGAGGGCGTGGTGGCCGCATGGCAGCTCGCGCGCAAGGAGGTGCCGTGCACGCTGGTGCTGCTGGGCAACATGGCCGTGGACGACCCGGAGGGCCTGGATGTCTACGCGGAGGTGATGCGGCACCAGGACGAGCGGCTCATCATCCTGAGCCGCGAGGACACGGCGCTGGTGAACGCGCTCCAGCGCCGCGCGGCGGTGGTGGTGCAGAAGTCCCTGCGCGAGGGCTTCGGGCTCACCGTGGCGGAGGCGATGTGGAAGGGCACGCCCGTGGTGGGCGGGAACGTGGGCGGCATCCGCCACCAGATTGAAGATGGGTACAGCGGCTTCCTGGTGGACTCCGTGGAGCAGTGCGCCGCGCGCATCGTGCAGGTGCTCAAGAGCCCCAGGCTGCGCCACCAGCTGGGGCAGCACGCGCACGAGACGGTGCGCCGCCGCTTCCTGCTCACCCGCTACCTGGAGCAGTACCTGGACCTCTTCAGCGCCTTCGAGGCCCGCTACCACCTGCGCCCGCTGCCCCACATGACGACGTGAAGCACGGGCCGGCTGACGCCGTGTCCCGCGACACCGGGGGCGCGCCGGTCATTGTGTCCGTCGTGTCCGGCGACCACGGCGGCTCCCCCCGTGACACGGGGGCCGGAGACGTGAGGCGCGCTGATTGCAAATGCGCTCGTCCCGGAAGGCGCGGGGGTCCGCATGCGGGCCACGCCCTTCCAGCAACCGGCGCGTGGGGCGCCGGGTCGGAAGGACAGACATGGACAAGAGCAGGTCGCGGGTGCGGCGTCAGCGCGGCATGACGTTGATTGAGATCATGGTCGTCATCACCATCCTGGGGCTCATCGCCGCCGCCGTCGGCGTGTCGGTGCTGGGACAGTTTGGGACCGCGAAGGAGAAGCGGGTGAGGCTGGACTTCGGGGGGCTCGAGCAGGCCCTGCAGCTGTACGTGGTGAAGAAGGGCCGGCTGCCGGACACGGCCACGGGGCTGCGCGCGCTGGTGACGGAGGGCCTCCTCTCGCAGGTTCCGAGGGATCCCTGGGGCAATGACTACGTGTACACGCTGGACCGGAGCACGCCCGTCATCGTGTCACTCGGGGCGGATGGCGCGCCGGGGGGAGAGGACGGTGACCGCGACCTCTCTTCGCGCGACCTGGACGCTTCGTCCGCGCGCTGAAGGAGGAGAAAAGGGTGCTGCCCGAGTGGAGAAGCCGCGGATTGGGTGACCCTTCCGGGCCAAGGCGGATTCGAACCGCAGCCCCCCGTGAAGGGGGCTGTACCAGTGCGTGTAGGGCCTCTCCGGCCGGGCAGCACGCAGAGGGACGCACGGCCGAAGGACTCCTGACGGGGGACTCTTTTTTCGCGCGCGTCAGTCCGCGGGGAAGGTGTCGAGCGTGAGGGACTCGGGCGGCCCGGGCAGGTCGCGCGGCAGCTTGAGGATGCCGTCCAGGTAGCGCCAGCCGGTGCCGTCGTGGCGGAAGTCGGAGCGCTCCACGAAGGACTGGTCGCGGCCCTTCTCGAACACGCGGGCGAAGAAGAGGACGCGCGCCAGGCCGGACGCGTCTGGCGGCTGGTGGCCCAGCACCGTGAGCCCCGGGTACTGGTGCGCCTGGGCGAAGGCGCGCAGCTCGCGCAGGACGTCCTCCTGCGGCCGGGCTCGCAGGGGGTGGTCCGGGTGGAGGGTCTTCCACAGGTAGGCAGCGTCGCGCTGGGCGAAGGCGGCGTAGCGGCTGCGCATGAGGCGTTCGGCGTCGGGCGCTTCGGCCTCGCCTTTGTGGAAGGGCGCGCAGCACTGGCGGTAGCGCTGGCCGGAGGAGCAGGGACACAGGGGGACGGGCGGCATGGAGGGGCCAAGCCTACCCGGGTTTCCGTGGGACGACGGTCGGGTGGCGGACC
>NZ_RAWG01000259.1 GCF_003611735.1 Corallococcus sicarius
GCGCATGCCAGGGCTGACGGGGGGGGTGGCGGCGGAGGCCGGCATGCGCCGTCTCCCGAAACCCGCGGCCCCCTCATGCCGACCCCGCCGACAGCGCACGCGCATAGACGCGCACGTAGTCCGCCACCTGCCGCGAGCCATCGAAGCGCGCGAGCACCTCCTCGGCCCGCGCTCGCAACAGGGGCCTCGCCGCGCCGTCCGCCACCTGGGCCATCCGCTCCGCGTAGGCGTCCGGATCCGCCGTGTCGCCCCGGACGAGCAGCGGCCAGTCCGCCCCCAACACCTCCGGGATGCCGCCCACCGCGGGCGCCACCACCGGCAGGCCGTGCGCGAGCGCCTCCAGCATGACCAGCCCGAAGGACTCGAACCGGGACGTGAGCACCAGCGCCGTGGCCTGCTGGTACTCGCGCGCCAGCACCTCCACGTCGTCCTCGCCCACCAGCACGGTGACGGCGTCGCGCAGCGGATGGGAGTCCAACAGCTCCCCGGCCCGCACCGCGCCCCGGTGCGTGGTGACCAGCCGCAGCGTGGCGTGCGGCCGGTGCGCGTGGAGGCGGGCGAAGGAGGCCAGCAGCAGCTCCGGACGCTTCACCGGCCGCAGCGACGACACGTGGAGGAACCGGTCCAGCATCCCCGCGTCCGAGCCCAGGGGCGGGCCCAGGGGCCGCCGCAGCTCCGGCCGGAGGAAGTTGTGGACGACGTCCGGTGCGGGCAGCTCCGGCAGCCGGTCCGTCAGCGCCTCCGCCAGGTAGCGCGACACGCACGTCACCGCCGACGCGTCCCGCAGCACCTCGCGAGTCACCTCCGGCCGCGCCCCCAGCAGCGCGTCGTTGAGCACGTCCGAGCCGTGGAAGGTCACCACGTACGGCACGCCCCGGAGCCGCCGCAGGAAATAGGCCGGCAGGCCGAAGACCTGAAGGTTGTGCAGGTGCAGCAGCCCGAAGGGCGCCGTGTCATGGAGCCGCAAGAGCTGTTCGCACACCTCCAGCGGACTGGTGAAGGCCGCGTCCACGTCCAGGCTGTGCGCGGCCCGCAGCGCCCGCTCCGGCGAGAGCACCCGCGTGTCCTCGGGCCGCGCGCCCAATGGATCACAATGCAGGTAGCGGACCGCGAGCCCCTCCTGCCGCAGCGCCGCGCCCAGGCTCAACGCGGCGATGGACGACCCGCCATGGGTGGACAGCATGCCCATGCAGACCGTGGGCAGTCCTTCGAGGATCGACATGCGCCGAGGATAGGGATTGCGGCTGACATGCCTCTTCACTCCCCGGACCGCGGGCGCGGTGATAAGCCCTGGCGACAGGAGGCAGGACACGCATGCGCAAGCTCACCTATTACGTCGCCAGCTCGCTCGACGGCTTCATCGCCTCTCCCACGGGAGGCTTCGACTTCTTCTCCATGGAGCCGGACTACCTGGACGCCATCGCCGCCGAGTACCCGGAGACGCTCCCCGGCGCCTACCGCGCGTTTCGAGGCCTCACCGGTCCCGGCCGTCACTTCGACACGGTGCTGATGGGGCGGCGGACCTACCAGGTCGGCCTGGACGCGGGCACGACCAACCCGTACCCGCAGCTGGCGAGCTACGTGTTCTCGCGGTCCGTGCTGGACAGCCCCGACCCCACGGTCACGTTCTCCAGCACCCCGCTCGCCACCGTGCGCGAGCTGAAGGCCCGGGACGGTCTGGGCCTCTGGCTCTGCGGCGGCGGGGCGCTCGCGGCCGAACTCCTGCCGGAGATCGACGCGTTCATCATCAAGCTCAACCCCGTCATCGCGGGCTCCGGCATCAAGCTCGTCGACCTGGGGTTTCAGCCCCACCGCCTGCGGCTCACCGCGACGCGCGCCCTCTCAAGCGGCGTCGTCTTCCTGAGCTACGAGTCCACCACGCCAGCTCAGCCCAGGTAGAACTGCTCGAAGGTGAAGGAGTGCGCCTGGGTTCCAGCGAAGCCGCTCAGCACGTTGCCCTCGCAGGTGGGCGCCGTGATGTTGACCCGGGTGTTGCTCCAGCTGTTGAGGATGAGGGTCACCTTGCCCGTGTCGTCCAGCTCCAGCTGGACGTTGTCCTGCGCGAAGGCGGAGAAGTTCTGCCAGCGCGAGGGCGTGGCGTACGTGGAGACATAGCGGCGGTCGTTGAAGACCTGGCGGCCGCTGTTCACGGTGCTGGTGAGCCGGCCGGGGATGCGGGTGACCACGCCCGTGGCGGGGTTGAAGACGAAGCTCGCGGCCACGTAGCCCGTCAGCCCTCCCGTGAAGTACGAGGCCACCGGCCCCACCGTGCCCACCGACTGCTTCAGCGAAACGCCCGTGACGTTGATGTAGTTGCCACCGTTCTGCTGGATCCAGCTGAACTGTGAATTGACCAGGGTGGTGCAGGCTCCCGCGGAGGCCTCGGCACCGACGAGGAGGGGCAACGCGAAGAGGAGACCTGCGAGCTTGCGGGACGCGTTCATGGGGGGACTCGGCCGGTGGAGAGCAGCCCCGTCCGCGCCGCCGGCACTCGGGCGTCCAGGCTTCCTGCGCTCCCATGCTTGAGCACGTCCCGTGCCGCCCGCCCTCCCACTCGGAGACCCGGGCAGGCGCGGCCCCAGGTGTAGCTCCCGGGTCCACGCCCTCCGTAGCCGCTGTGGCCCCGCACACCACACCGGGCCCCTGGCCGGGTGCTGCCCGACCTTGCGCTCGCTGCTCCCGGCGGGACAGGCAACCTCCATGCCTGGGAGGCGGGCTCCCAGGCGGGGTTGTCCGACGGAGGACCCCGTCACAACGGAGTGGCCGACCGGGCCTCCGGGTGCACTACTCTCAAGTCCATGCGAAGCACACTGGACGACCGTGCTGCACCTGCGTCCACGAGCAACGGTGCCCCCATCACCTACGCGGCCGACTCCGCCAACAGCGACGTCGACGTGGATTCGCAGCTGCGCCTGTTCATCGACAGCGTCAAGGACTACGCCATCCTGACGCTGGACCTGGAAGGACACATCGTCAGCTGGAACGCGGGCGCCGAGCGCATCAAGGGCTACCGGGCCGAGGAGATCCTCGGTCAGCACTTCAGCCGCTTCTATCGCCCCGAGGACGTGGCCGCGGGCAAGCCCCAGGCGGAGCTGGAGCTCGTCGCCCGGGAGGGCCGCTTCGAGGAGGAGGGGTGGCGCGTCCGCAAGGACGGCAGCCTCTTCTGGGCCAACGTCGTCATGACCGCGCTGCGGGACTCCGAGGGGGTGCTGAAGGGCTTCGCCAAGGTGACGCGCGACTTCACGGAGCGCAAGCTCGCCCAGGAGCAGCTGCGGCGGAGCGACGAGCGCTTCCGGCTGCTCGTCGGGCACATCCAGGACTACGCCATCTACATGCTGGACGTGGACGGGCGGGTGAACACCTGGAACGCGGGCGCCGAGCGCATCAAGAACTACCGGGCCGAGGAGATCATCGGGCAGCACTTCAGCCGCTTCTTTCCCCCCGAGGACGTGGCCGCGGGCAAGCCCCAGCGGGCCCTGGAGATCGCGGCGCGGGAGGGGAAGTTCGAGGAGGAGGCCTGGCGCGTCCGCAAGGACGGCACCCGCTTCTGGGCCAGCGTCCTCATCACCGCGCTCCACGACGATGCGGGGGTGCTGCGGGGCTTCGCCAAGGTGACGCGCGACTTCACCCAGCGCAAGCAGACCCAGGAGCGGCGCGAGCTGGAGATGCTGCGGGACGCCGTGCGGGCCCGGGACGAGTTCCTGTCCGTCGCGTCCCATGAGCTGAAGACGCCGCTCACCCCACTGCAGCTCAAGCTGACCGCCATCCTGCGCATCGTGGAGAACAACCCCGCGGCCACCCTGCCGGTGGAGCGCGTGGTGAAGGACCTGGATGTGGCGCGCCGGCAGGTCCGCAAGCTGGCGGACCTCATCGAGGACCTGCTGGATGTCTCGCGCATCAGCATGGGCCAGCTGCGACTGACGCGGACGCCCACGGACTTCACCGCGCTCGCGCGCGAGGTGGTGAACCGCTACGCGCCGCAGGCCGCCCAGGTGGGCTGCGTGGTGACGCTGGAGGCGCCCACCCCCGTCCCCGGCAACTGGGACCGGATCCGGCTGGAGCAGGTCCTCACCAACCTGCTCACCAACGCGCTCAAGTACGGCGCCGGCAAGCCCATCCACGTCCGCGTGCGCATGGACTCCGGGCTGGCCATCCTCTCCGTGAGGGACGAGGGCATTGGCATCGCGCAGGAGGAGCAGCCCCGCGTCTTCGAGCGCTTCGTGCGCGCCGTCTCCGAGCGCAACTACGGAGGCCTGGGCCTGGGCCTCTTCATCACCCAGCAGATCGTCGAAGCGCACGGCGGCATCGTCCAGGTGCGCAGCCTGCCCGGCGAGGGCGCCACGTTCACGGTGATGCTGCCCCTCAACCTCGTGGGCCCTGCCCAGGACTGACGCCTGACGCCTGACGCCGCGGGCCGTCACCCCGCCGGCTTGCGCTCCTCACGCGCGGTGACGAGGTAGCGGTACGGCACCACGCGCGTGAGCTCGTGCAGCGTGGTGACGCCGTCCGCCACCTTCGCCAGCGCGTCCTCCACCAGCGTGCGGAAGCCCCGGGCCCGGGCGTGCCTTCGCAGCTGGACGACGGGCGCCCCGGTGGCGATGAGCAGTTGCAGGTCCGGGTCCACCACCAGCAGCTCGAACAGCCCCACGCGGCCCTTGAAGCCCGTGTGCCGGCACGCCTCGCAGCCCAGCCCCGCGCGGGGCTGGACGCCCTCCAGCAGCGGCCCCAGCAGCGCCTCCTGCTCCGGCGTGGGCGTCGCGGGCGCGGAGCACCGCGGGCAGATGCGCCGCACCAGGCGCTGGGCCAGCACCGCGAGCAGCGCCTCCGCGATGTCCCCGTCCTCCAGCTTCAGGCCCCGCAGGCGGCTCACCGCGCCCACCGCGTCCGCGGTGTGCAGCGTGCCCAGCACCACGTGCCCCGTGGACGCCGCCATCAGCGCGGTGCTGCCCGTCTCCTGGTCGCGGATCTCCCCCACCAGCATCACGTTGGGGTCCTGCCGCAAGAGCGCGCGCAAGAGCGTCAGGTGCGGCAGCTGCGCGGACACCTGCTTCTGGTTCACCTTGGGGACCACGTATTCGATGGGGTCCTCGGCGGTGATGATCTTCTTGCGCCCGTCGTTGAGCCGCGCGAGCGCCGCGTACAGCGTCGTCGTCTTCCCGCTGCCCGTGGGCCCCGTCACCAGCACCAGCCCCTCCGGGTTGCCCAGCAGCCGCAGCACCGTGGCCTGCACCTGGGGCGTCATGCCCAGCTTCTCCACCGGCACCAGGCCCACCGTGGCGTCGAGCAGGCGGATGACCACATCCTCGCCCGCGGGCGACGGCACCACGCTCACGCGGAAGTCCACCGCCTTCGTCCCCGCAGGCCCCTGGTAGTGCGCCCGCAGCCGGCCGTCCTGGGGCCGCCGCCGCTCGGAGATGTCCAGCCCGGCCATCACCTTGATGCGGCTCACCACCTCCGGGAGCGTGTCCGGGGAGATGTCCGTGTACGTCTGGTGGAGGATGCCGTCGACGCGGTAGCGCAGGTCCACGTCATCCGGGTAGCTCTCCAGGTGGATGTCGGACGCGTTCTGCTCCACGGCCTCGGTGAGCACGTGGTTCACCAGCTCCACCGGCGTGGGCGTCGCGGACAGCGGCGTGCCCGCGCGCAGCACCACGTCCACCGTGGCGTGCGCCCCCGCGCCGAACCCCACGTCCAGCGCGGCGTCGATTTCGTAGCGGTTCAGCCGCACCGGCTGCACGGGCCGCCGCAGGAAGTCCGCGATGCGGTAGCGCACGGACTGGTCGTTCGGGTGCAGCATCGCCACCGTCACCGGCGCGTGGTCGTTGTCGGGGTCCACCCGCCCCATCACCGCCACGCCCAGTCGGCGGCAGAAGGACTCGGGGAGCAGCCGCAGCGATTCCCGGTCGAGGGTGAACTGGGACAGCTCGGAGAAGGGCGGCACTTCCGGGGGAGGCATGGGCGGGCGGATTCTATCACCGCCCCCTTCGCGCCCTGGGGGCTGGTATCCTCGCCTGCATGTCGCGGCCTCCCGCGGACCCTCCCGCCATGCCGTCACTGCTGGTGTTCGCCGTCGCGGTGCTGCTGTTCGGCTCGCCGCTGCGCAGGCTGTGGCTGGCGGAAGGCGCTCCCGCCTACCTTCCCTTCGTCGTGTGGCTGGGCGTCATCGCCCTGGGCGGCTGGGTGGCGCACCGGAGCCTGCGCCCATGACGCTGGGCCTGGGCCCGCTCGTCGTCGCCTCCGTCGGCTACCTGGGCGTCCTGTTCCTCGTCGCCTACGCCGCGGAGAAGGGCCGCATCCCGGCCCGCATCACCCAGCACCCGCTGGTGTACGCGCTGGCCCTCGGCGTGTACGCCACGTCCTGGTCCTACTTCGGCAGCGTGGGCTACGCGGCCCGCCACGGCTTCCGGTACCTGGGCATCTACCTGGGCCTCACGCTCGCGTGCCTGCTCGCCCCCGTGCTGTGGCGGCCCCTCCTGCGGCTGACGCGCGAATTGCAGCTCACCTCGCTCGCGGACCTGCTCGCGTTCCGCTACCCCGGCCAGGTGACGGGCACCGCGGTGACGCTGTTCGCCCTGGCCGGCAGCCTGCCCTACCTGGCGCTCCAGATTCGCGCCGTCGTGGAGTCCGCCCGCCTCCTGAGCCCCGCCGCGTCCCCTGCCCTGGTGGGCCCGGGCTTCTGCGGCGTGCTCGTCGTCTTCTCGCTCCTCTTCGGCGCCCGCCACCCCGCACCGCGCGAGCGGCACGAGGGGCTGATGCTGGCCATCGCCTTCGAGTCGGGCGTGAAGCTGCTCGCGCTCGTCATCGTCGCGGGCTGGTGCGTGGTGTCTGTCTTTGGCGGCGTGGGCGGGTTGCAGGACTGGCTCACCCTGCACCCCGAAGCGGTGGAGGCGCTCCAGCGCCCCGCGCGCGACGCGTCCTGGGCGCCGCTGCTGGTGCTCTCCCTCGTCGCCGCCTTCCTCACGCCCCGGCAGTACCACGTGGCCTTCACGGAGGCCCCCGAGCGCGACGGGCTGGCCACGGTGGCGTGGGCCTTCCCCCTGTTGATGCTGCTGATGAACGCGGCGGTGCCGGTGCTGCTGTGGTCCGGAGAGGCGCTGGGCCTGCCCTGGCCCGCGGACTTCCACGTGCTCTCCGTGCCCGCGGCGAAGGGCGCCCCGGCGCTGGCGCTGCTCGCCTTCCTGGGCGGCGTGTCCGCGGCGAGCGCGATGGTCATCGTCACCACGCTCGCGCTGGCGCCCATGTGCCTGACGCACCTGGTGCTGCCGCTGAACACCATGCGCGGCCGCGACGACCTCTACGGCTGGCTCTTGTGGGCCCGGCGCGTGCTCATCGCCGCCATCATCCTCGCGGGCTACGGCTTCTACCGGCTCATCGACACGCGGCCGACGGGGCTCGTGGACCTGGGGCTCGTGTCGTTCGTCGCGACCGCGCAGTTCGCGCCGGGCGTGCTGGGCCTGCTCCTGTGGCCCCAGGCGACGCGCGCGGGCCTGCTCGCCGGCCTGGGCGCGGGCGCCGCGACGTGGACGGCCACGCTCGTCGCGCCCCTGTGGGAGCCGCCCTCGGTGGTGGCGTGGACGAACCAGGTCTCCGTCGCGATGGGCTTCTCCGCGGACGAGCCCTGGGGCTTCGCCACCTTCACCTCCCTGGGCCTCAACGCGCTGTGCTTCGTGGCGGTGTCGCTCGCCACGCGACAGTCATTGGAAGAGACGGAGGCCGCGCGGGTGTGCGCACGCGAGGCCCCGGGCCTGTCCGAGGGCAGCGTGGTGGCCAGCTCCCCCGACGAGTTCCGCCGGCAGCTGGAGCCGGTGCTGGGCGCGCAGGTGGCGGCGGCGGAGGTGGACCGCGCGCGCGAGGCGCTGGACCTGTCCCTGGACGAGCGCCGGCCCGCGGAATTGCGCCGCCTGCGCGACGGCGTGGAGCGCAACCTGTCCGGCCTCATCGGTCCGGTGCTGGCCCGGCTCGCGGTGGGTGAAGCGCTGCGGCTGGACCCGGGTGCGCGCACGGCCCTGGCGGATCAGCTCCGCTTCGTGGAGGAGCGGCTGCGTGACGCGCGCGACATCCGGGGACCGGTGCGCGAGCTGGAGGTCGTTCGCCGCTACCTGTACCGCATCCTGGAGGACCTGCCGCTGGGCGTCTGCGCGGTGGGCCCGGACGGCGAGGTCGTCCTCTGGAACGCCGCGCTGGAGGCGGTGTCGCGCGTGCCCATGGACGCGGTGCGGGGCCACCCGCTGGCGCGCCTGCCGGAGCCGTGGGGTGCGCTGTTCTCCGGGCTCGCCCAGGCCCATGACGGCGACACCGAGGTGCGCGTGCCGGTGGCGGGACAGACGCGCAGCCTGCGCCTGCACCGCTCCCGGCTGGCCCACTCGGAGGGGGACCCCGCCGGGGCGTCGGAGGGCATGACGTTCCTGGTGGAGGACTGGACGGAGCGCAAGGCGGTGGACGCGCGGCTCGCGCACCAGGACCGGCTCGCGTCGCTGGGCCGGGTGGCCGCGGGCGTGGCGCATGAGATTGGCAACCCGCTCACCGCCATCGCCAGCCTCACGCAGAACCTCAAGTATGAGCTGGAGGACCCCGAAGCGGTGCGCGAGCGCGTGGGGCTCATCCTCCAGCAGTGCCGGCGCATCGACGCCATCGTCCGGGCGCTCGTGGGCTTCGGCCACGCGGGCACGGTGGGCGGCGAGTCCCGGCCCTTCACGCGCGTGGCGGTGGGCCCGCTGCTCGCGGAAGCCGCCCAACTGGCCCGGCTGTCGCGCAAGGCGCGCGACGTGGCGTGTACGCACCAGAGCCCGGACGGGCTGGACGTGCGGGGCGACGCGCAGCGGCTGGAGCAGGTGCTGGTGAACCTCTTGACCAATGCCATCGACGCGTCGCCCACGGGCTCGTGCGTGGAGCTCCGGGCGGACGCCACGGGAGATGAAGTGCGCATCCAGGTGGAGGACCGGGGACACGGCATCGCCCCGGAGTTGTCGCAGCGCATCTTCGAGCCCTTCTTCACCACCAAGCAGCCGGGGGAAGGCACCGGCCTGGGCCTCGCGCTGGTGGAGGGCATCGTGCGCGAGCACGGGGGCTCGCTGCGCATCGAAGGCCGCGCCGGGGGGGGCACCCGCGTGACGTTGAGCCTGCCCCGGGCGCCCGCGTCCGAGGCCCCGTCCCGCCTGGAGGTTTCCGCGTGAGCCGCATCCTGGTCATCGAGGACGAACCCATCATCCGCACGGAGCTCAAGCGGCTGCTCACCCGCGCGGGCCATGACGTGTCGGAGGCCGGCGCCGTGCCGGAGGCCGCGGCCGAGCACGCGCTGGATGCCTTCGACCTGGTGATCTCCGACCTGCGCCTGCCGGGCCCCCCGGGCACGGACATCATCGCGCTGTGTCCGGGCGTGCCGGTGCTCATCATGACGAGCTACGCCACGGTGAAGTCCGCCGTGGACGCGATGAAGCAGGGCGCGGTGGACTACATCGCGAAGCCCTTCGACCACGACGAGCTGCTGCTCCAGGTGGGGCGCGTGCTGCGCGAGGGGCGGCTCACGCGGCAGAACGCGGCCCTCAAGCGCGAGGTGGAGCAGACCTGGGCTCCCGGCGGCATGGTGGGCACGTCCGCGGTGATGCGCGACGTGTTCGAGCGCGTGCGCAAGGTGGCCCCGTCCCCCGCCACCGTGCTGGTGCTGGGCGAGTCCGGCACCGGCAAGGAGCTGGTGGCCCGCGCCGTCCACGCGCAGAGCCCGCGCGCGGAGGGGCCGCTCATCGCGGTCAACTGCGCGGCCATCCCGGAGGGGCTGCTGGAGAGCGAGCTGTTCGGCCACGAGAAGGGCGCCTTCACCGGCGCGCAGGCCGCGCACGCGGGGCTGGTGGAGGCGGCGCACGGCGGCACGCTCTTCCTCGATGAGATTGGCGAATTGCCCGCGCCCGCGCAGGCGCGCCTGTTGCGAATGCTCCAGGACGGAGAGGTGCGGCGGGTGGGCGCCACGCGCTCGCGCAAGGTGGACGTGCGCATCCTCGCCGCCACGCACCGCGACCTGCCCCGGCGCGTACAGGAGGGGCTCTTCCGCCAGGACCTCTACTTCCGCCTGCGCGTGGTGGAGATCCGCCTGCCGCCCCTGCGCGAGCGCGGCGAGGACCTGCCCGCCCTGGCGAAGCACCTGTTGGAGAAGGCCAGCCGGCGCCTGGGCCGTCCGCCCGCATCCCTGTCCCCGGAGGCGCTGGCGGCCATCGCCGCGCACCCGTGGCCGGGCAACGTGCGCGAGCTGGAGAACGCCTTGGAGCGCGCGGTCATCCTCGCGGATGGGCCCCTGCTCACGCCGGACCTGCTGGCGCTGGAGCTGCCGGGCTCGGCGGCGACGGACGCAGCGCCGCCCGCGCTGGAGGAGCTGGACTTCCCGCCGCTCGTCGCCGGTGAGGACCCGCGCTCGCCCGATTCGATGGAGGAGTACTTCCGCCGCTTCGTGATGGAGCACCAGGACCGCATGGGCGAGACGGAGCTGGCGCGCCGGCTGGGCATCAGCCGCAAGACGCTCTGGGAGAAGCGCCAGCGCCTGGGCATCCCCCGCACCCGCGCCTGACGCGCCCACGCCAGCCGCTCTCCCAATGCCAGACCATGAAACACGTCTTCATCCTGGATCCAGGCCCTAGCGCCCGTTCTCCCAGCTTTTGAGCGTCTGCTACACCCAGAGCGGCCAGATCCTCCCCCTGGCTGTCCCCTGTGGCAGGGAGATTGTCGCCTCGGCTGATCGGCAGGGCTGACCACGCGTTGGAGGGAGAGCAGGCAGAAGGCAGTGCCGTACACTGACGCATTCATGGCTCTGATGGGGCTATGACGCCGACCGCATCCGCGCCAACGTCCAAAAGCTCGGAATGAAGCCTGTCATCCATTCGAACCCGAGCCGCAAGAGCCCATTGCCTTTGGACCGGTCCCTCTACCGGCTGCGCTACCGGGTCGAATGCTTCTTCCACGACGTCAAACGCTTTCGGGCTGTCGCCACCCGCTACGACAAGACGGCGACCAGCTACCTCGCCGTCCTGCACGTCGCATCCATGCTTCTCTGGCTGCGTTAATCACGGACAGCCCCTAGAGCGCCGATCAGGTTAGGGCGAGGGAGCAGACCAGGGCCAGGGGATCGACGTCGGCCCGGGGAGTGCGCAGGTGCGTGCGAGGACACAACGGGAGCGCGCATGGACCGTTGGACGCCCGAGGTGAGGTGCCGCGAGCGGGAAGAGCGACTGCTGAAGCTGGCGGGCAAGAGCCGCAAGCTCCTGGTCTTCCTGCGACGCCATCGCCACGAGTTGTTCGACGCGGCCTTCCAAGAGGAGTTGGAGGGCATGTACCGGCAGACGGGCCAGGGGGAAGCGCCCAGCCCCGAACCTCACCTCCGCAGTGCTAACGATGACCGCAGCTGCGTGACATGTTTCACACGGTCGGGTCGGGGGCCGGCGCGGTGGTGCGCAGGCTGCTCTTGGCCGTTTCCGCCGTTTCCAGCTTCGTACCCGTGTAGAGCGTGCCATCACTCCGTTTCCGGTCCCCGCCACGTCGAACCGGACAGGCGGATTTCCCGCATCCGGCTCACCGCGAAGGCGTCATCTCATCAGGGTTATGGTTCCGCTCGGAGGGAAGCCCGCTTTCAGGGCGGCGTAGTACCGCACCCGGTAGTCCTCGAAGAGACCCCAGGCGCCGTACACGACGTCCTTACTCCACCGCTTCCAACCGAATCCCCCTCGCTTCGCTCTCTTCGCCGCAAACCGCCTCACCTTGAGCTCGACGTGGTGCTTCACCCTGTCGAGCGCCTGGTACGAGTTGCCCCACCGGAAGTAGTTCACCCAGCCGCGCACGATGGCATTCACCTCCGCCACGGCTGCCTTCACCGCGAGTGCTCGGCTGTCCCGCAGGACGTAGCGCACGCGGCGCAGGACTTCGGTGACCTTCTTTCGTCGAGGATTCGTATTCGGGTACCACGTCCCCGTCTTCGGGCTCCGCTTCCACCGGAAGTCGAAGCCCAGGAACGCGAAGGAGGCGCCACGGTCGGTCATTGTCACCGTCCGCGTCTTCTCCGTGTTGAGCGACACGCCGAGTGCCTCCGCCTCTCGGCGGATGCGCTCCAGCGCCCGGAATGCCCACCTTCGTCCCTTCTCGGAATCGGGGGCGAGCACCACCATGTCGTCCAAGTACCGCGCATAGCTGAGAAAGCCTCGTCCTCGGTCCAGGGCATGGTCGAGGTCGTTCAGCGCGATGTTGGCCAGCAGCGGGGACAGGGGCGAGCCCTGCGGGATTCCCTTGCCCCCCGTGCTCTTCAGGAACTGATTCACGAGCGCCAATACCTCGTCGTCCTGGACTCTTCGGGCCACCCGCTCCAGCAGCGGCGCGTGCCGGATGCTGTCGAAGTAGGCCTTCAAGTCCACGTCCACGACGTGGTGCCTGCGCCGTCGCAGTCCTTGCCGCACGGTGTCGATGGCCTCATGCGCCGAGCGCCCCGGCCTCGCCCCAAAGGAGCTGCCCGAAAAGTCGGCCTCGAAGATGGGCTCCAATACCAGCCGGAGGGCACCTTGGACGACGCGGTCTCGAATCGATGGAATCGAGATGACACGCACCTTGCCGCCCTCCTTCGGAATCTCTCTTCGTCGGTACGGTCTGGGGCGGTAGGTGCCGGTGCGGAGTTCCTCGGCGACAGCACCGAGAAACCCTGCCCGTCCCTCCTCCTCGATGTGCTCGAAGGTAATGCCGTCTTGCCCGGGAGCCCCGCCGTTGCGCTTGGCTTCCAGATAGGCGGCTTCGAGAATCTCGGGTTTGAGGACGTGGACGTACAATCCCCAGAAGCGATGCTTCGGGGCGGATTTCGCCCGATGGCCTATCCTCGCGCGGAGTTCCTGCGGACTGATGGTGGGCTTTGTCATCCCGCTCCCGCCTCGCTCCTCTGCTTGGAGTGCCTTCGGTAGGGGCCCTTCGCTCCACGGGCATTACCCCGCTTCCGCGCTACTACGACCCCATCCGCCGGGCTCTCGCCTTCGCCGGGCTTCGCCTCGTCGGCTCGCCACGACTACCTTGCTTCCGCGGGTTTTCTCCGCGGGGCGAGGAGCCCTTCCCTGTTTCCACTCATGTCCTTGTGCACGTGCCGTCGCCCTCTACCCCGCCGGGTGGTGCGGCCCCTCGGTCGCTCTGCGGGGACGCCCTGCTGCCTTCGCCGTAGTTGTGGCGGCTCGGCACCCGGTGGCATCAATTGACGGGGCCTCGACTGGGCGTTCACGCGTCGTTACGGCCCGCGCACTCGCTCACCCCGCTGAGACGGGGCTTTGTCGGTGGGCTTCGCCGGAGGGGTCTCCCCTGTCGGCGCCACCCCAGCTCTGCGGCCTTGACCTGTTGCCGCCTCGGGACTTTCACCCTATGGGTCCATGAGTTCCTCCAGGCATCACACAACTACGTTGACACTCACCGCCAGCCGAGCGCACGCCCAAGCAGCCCGAGGGCAATGTCCCGCTTCGTTTCGAACGAGACGTCCTCGGGCACGCGTGCTTTGCGCAGGCGCTCCGGGGCGAATGTCCATTCCGCCGGCAAATACAGCCGCATCCCGATGCAGCCGCTGCCCTTCTCTCCCGCCAAATGCAGACTGACGGCCACCTGGCAGTTATCAGTCCGGCCCAACGTGCCCGAATACTGCCGGGCGACGCCTACCGAATGCTTGCCCTTCTTGGGAAAGCCCGTGTCATCCAGGACTAGCGCCTCGATGTCCGGCAACTCTGCCTCCAGCTTCAGTGCCAGTCGGCGCATGACCTCCTCGTCCGCCCATGCGCTGCCGCTGACGCACTGCTGGAGGCGCTGCGGAACCTGTCAACGTGAATGAGACAGTGGATTCGAGAGATTACTGCGCAGCCTGATGTGAAGAGGCAAGCCGCGCGGGGTTGTTGATCCAGACGGCGTTCGGAAGGGCCTGCGGCTTCGGTGGGCCGTGGG
>NZ_RAWG01000025.1 GCF_003611735.1 Corallococcus sicarius
CGCCGGTCCTCTCCCTGCCGCCGGCTCCCAGCACGGAGCTGGCCAGCCCCGAGGCCGCGACGGACTTCCTGCGCAACGTGGGGGCGTCCCTCGCGAGCGCCGCGGGCCTGGTCCGCCGGGCGAACACGGCGGATCCGCTCGCCTACCGGATGCTCCGCACCGGCCTGTGGCTGCACCTGTCGCAGCCGCCCGCCCCGGGCGCCAACGGGCGCACGTCGCTGCCCCCCTTCCCTCCCGCGATGCGGGAGCGGCTGGAGCGCATGGCCACCCACTCGCGGTGGGCGGAGCTGCTCGAGGAGGCGGAGTCCGCCCTGGTGCAGCACCGCTTCGCGCTGGAGCTGCAACGCTACGTCGCCAACGCCCTGGCGGGGCTGGGCCCCACGCACGCCACCGCGCGCGAGGCCCTGGTGTTGGAGTTGACCGCGCTGCTGCGCCGGATGCCCGGCGTGGTGGAGCTCATCGCTTCGGATGGCACGCCCCTCACGGACGCCACGACGAAGCAGTGGCTCGGCACAGAGGTCCTGTCCCAGCAGGCCACGCCCTCCGCGCCGCGCGCCCAGAACGTCTTCCTGCCGCCGCTCCAATCCGAGACACCGGCCCCCGCTGGCGGAAGCGCGGCCCTGGAAGAACAGGCCCGTGTCTTGTTTGACACCGGCAAGCCCGAGGAAGCCCTCGCGCGGCTCCAGGCCGCGGTGAATGCGACCACGACCGGACGGGCGCGTTTCATGGCACGCCTTTCCCTGGCACGCATGTGCGCCAACTCCGGCAAACTCTTACTTGCCCAGACGCTGTTCGAGCAGCTCGACGCGGAGTGCAGCGCGAAGCAGCTGGATGCCTGGGAGCCAGCGCTCGCGGCCGCGTGTCTTGAAGGACTCCTGACGTCTGTCATCGCGCAGGCAAAAAGCGAGACACGTCTGGAAATGAATCTACAGCTTCGCTATCGTCGTCTCGCGCAACTGGATGCACCGGCCGCGTTGCGCGTGCGCGTCGAACGACTGGAAGCGACAGCGGAGTCCAACCCGGACCCGACCGCTTCCTAACCCTTTCACCCCAGGAGAAAGCCGAAGATGAGCAAGGAAAACTCCGTCGCCCCGACCGAACGCGTCAACATCGTCTACAAGCCCGCCACTGGCAATGCGCAGGAGCAGGTGGAGCTGCCGCTGAAGACTCTCGTGATGGGAGACTTCACCGGCCGCGAGGACGACCGACCGCTGGAGCAGCGCGCTCCCATCAACGTCGACAAGAGCAACTTCAACGACGTGATGGCCCAGCAGGACCTGCGCGTCACGCTCTCCGCCGCCGACAAGCTCTCCAACGAGGCGGGCGCCACCATGTCCGTCACGCTCCAGTTCAAGAACCTGTCTGACTTCGCTCCCGAAAGCGTCGTCAACCAGGTGCCGGAGCTGAAGAAGCTGCTGGAATTGCGCAGCGCGCTCAACGCCCTCAAGGGGCCCCTGGGCAACCTCCCGGCCTTCCGCAAGAAGTTGCAGTCCATGCTCAACGATGAGGAAGGCCGCAAGAAGCTCATCGAGGAACTCGGCATCAAGCCGGAAGCCATCGCCGCCGCCCCGACCAAGTAATCCGAAACGAGCGCGAACATGAGCACCCAGACCCAGACCCCCAATTCCGCCGCGGAAGCCGCGATCGCTCTTGGCTCCCCCTCGTTGCTCGACGAAATCCTCTCCGAGGCGAAGCTCAAGCCCAAGGACGAGGGCTATGACATTGCCCGCAAGGGCGTGCAGGCCTTCATCACGGAGATGCTGGCGCCGGACCGTGGCGAGGAGCGCATCGACAAGGCGCTGGTGGACGCGATGATCGCGGAGATCGACCAGCGCATGAGCGCGCAGGTCAATGAGATCATCCATGACAAGCAGTTCCAGACGCTGGAGTCGTCCTGGCGCTCGCTCAAGTTCCTGGTGGACCGCGTGGACTTCCGCGAGAACACCCGCGTGGAGATGCTCAACGTCTCCAAGGCGGACCTGCTCAAGGACTTCGACGACGCCCCGGAGGTCGTGAAGTCGGGCCTGTACCGCATCGCCTACTCCAACGAGTACGGCGTCTTCGGCGGCAAGCCCTACGGGCTCATCACCGGCAACTACGACTTCGGGCCCGGCCCGCAGGACGTGGACCTCTTGCGCAAGTGCGCGTCCGTGGCGGCCATGGCGCACGCGCCGTTCATCGCCAACGCCAGCCCGGAGTTCTTCGGCGAGGAGAGCTTCCTCAACCTGCCGAACCTCAAGGACCTCAAGTCCTTCTTCGAGGGCCCCCAGTACGCGCGCTGGCACTCCTTCCGGGAGAGCGAGGACGCGCGCTACGTGGGCCTGTGCCTGCCGCGCTTCCTGCTGCGCCTGCCGTACGGCGAGAAGACGGTTCCGGTGAAGGCTTTCAACTTCACCGAGGACGTCGTGGGCCACCATGACCGCTACCTGTGGGGCTACGCCTCCACGGCGTTCGCCACGCGCGTGACGGACTCGTTCGGCAAATTCCGCTGGAGCCCGAACATCATCGGGCCGCAGTCCGGCGGCGCGGTGGAGACCCTGCCGCTGCACCAGTACGAGGCGATGGGGGAGATCCAGACCAAGATCCCCACGGAGGTCATGCTCACGGAGCGCCGCGAGTTCGAACTCTCCGAAGAGGGCTTCATCGGGCTGGTGTTCCGCAAGGACGCGGACAACGCGGCGTTCTTCTCCGCCAACTCCACGCAGAAGCCCAAGTTCTTCGGCTCGTCGCCGGAGGCCAAGGCCGCGGAGACGAACTACCGGCTGGGCACGCAGCTGCCCTACATGTTCATCATGACCCGGCTCGCGCACTACGTGAAGGTGCTGCAGCGCGAGCAGATTGGCAGCTGGAAGGAGCGCGCGGACCTGGAGCGCGAACTCAACCAGTGGATGAGCCAGTACATCGCGGACATGGATGATCCGGCCCCCGCGGTGCGCTCCCGCCGTCCGCTGCGTGCCGCGCGCGTGACGGTGGAGGACGTGGAGGGTCAGCCGGGCTGGTACCGCTGCAACCTCCAGGTGCGCCCGCATTTCAAATACATGGGCGTGTCCTTCACGTTGTCGTTGGTTGGAAAGCTCGACAAGGAGTGAGCCCCTCACAGCTGAAGTCGCCTGTCGCATCGCCCACGTAGTCAGGGGGGGCTCCATCACACCCGATCCGCCCTCCCGCGGGCCGGGTCCAACGCGCAAGAAGCCAAACGCGCACGAGGTGGCCGAAAATGGCTGAGACAGTACACCTGTACCTGAAGGCGAACGGCAGCGACATCAAGGGTGAGAGCACCCAGACGAGCCTGGGGCGCGAAGGCTCCATCGAGTGCGTCTACTACGAGCAGGAGGTCATCACGGCCCGCGAGGCGGGCTCCGGCCTGGCCACGGGGCGCCGCCAGTACCCGCCCCTGCTCATCCGCAAGCGCATCGACAAGAGCTCGCCGCTGCTCATGAAGGCGCTCGCGGAGAACCAGGTGGTGGAGGGCGTGCTGAAGTTCTTCCGCCCCAACCCCACCGGTGACGGCACCACCGAGCAGTTCTACACGGTGGGCTTCGCGCAGGGCCGCATCGGCAGCATCAAGCAGACGGTGCCCAACACCATCATCCCCGCCACCTCCACCGAGCCGCCCCTCGAGGAGGTCACCTTCGTGTTCCACACCATCAACTGGACGTACACGAACGGTGGCATCACGCACGAGGATTCCTGGGCGACGCAGCGCTAGTCGCAGCCTTCGCGGGGCGTCCTTCCCACGCGGGAAGGACGCTTCGCGGCTGCCCTCTTCCCCATGGCTGAACGAGGACTGCTCTCCCGACTCGCCGCCGGTCAGGGCTCGCTGGTGTCCCAGGGGGACATCGTCGAGTCGGTGGCCGCGCACCTGCGCGTGCTGCTCAACACCCGCCGGGGCGAATCCGCCGCGGCACCGAACTTCGGCATCCTCGACTTCAACGACGTCGTGCACACGTATCCATCCGCCATCCCCAAGATGCAGCAGTCCATCCGCATGGCCATCCAGGAGTTCGAGCCGCGCCTGAAGGGCGTGGTGGTGACGCACCAGCCCAACGAGGACGACCCGACGGCGCTGATGTTCGACATCAGCGCGCAGCTGTCCTGGCGGGGCCAGCGCGGCGCCCTGCGCTTCCACACGCACGTGCACCCGGGCGGCAAGGTGGAGCTGTGGTGAGCCGGGGCCGCGCCACGCGACAAGAGGGGGGACGGGGATGTTCAGCAAGTACTACCTGAGCGAGTTGTCCTACCTGCGGGAGATGGGCCGCGCCTTCGGGCTGGCCAATCCCAGCGTCGCGGGCCTGCTGGTGGAGCGCGGCGCGGATCCGGACGTGGAGCGGCTGCTGGAGGGCTTCGCCTTCCTCACCGCGCGCATCCGCGAGCGCCTGGACGACAACGTCCCGGAGATGGTGCACGGCCTCACGGAGCTGCTGCTGCCCCACTACCTGCGGCCGCTGCCCGCCACCACCATCGTGGAGTTCACCCCGCAGGTGCGGGCGCTGCGCGGACGCTCGCGCATTCCGGCCGGGGCGGAGGTGGCGTCGCAGCCGCTCGACGGCACGTCCTGCGTCTTCCGCACCACGACGGACGTGGACCTGCTGCCGCTGACGCTCCAGGACGCGGTGCTGGATCGCTCGTCGCTGACGTCGCCCGTGCTGCGCCTGTCCTTCCAGACGCACGAGCAGGGCCGCGCGGAGGTGTTCCGCGCTGCGGGCGTGCGCCTCTTCATCCAGGGGGAGTTGTCCGCCAGCTCGCTCGTGCTGCTGTGGCTGTTGCGCTACTGCAAGGCCGTGCGCGTGCGCGGGGCCTCCGACAGCGGCCCGGGCGTCCGGCTGCCACCGGACGCGGTGCGCGCGGCGGGCTTCGAGCGCGACTTCAAGCTGCTGCCCTGGCCCAAGGCCACGGAGGGCTACCGGCTGCTCCAGGAGTACTTCACGCTGCCGGAGAAGTTCCTGTTCTTCGACGTGCGGGGCCTGGACGCGGGCGCCTCCATCGCGGAGGACCGGTTCGAGATCGCCTTCGAGTTGGAGCGTCCGCCGCCCATGGACGCGCGAATCACCCGGGAGATGTTCCGCCTGCACTGCGCACCGGTCATCAACCTGTTCCAGGTGCCCGCGGATCCCATCCTCCACCACGCGTTGGACCGTGAGCACCTGCTGCGGGCCTCGGACCTGCCGCCGCAGCACGCGGAGATCTACGCGGTGGACGCGGTGACGGGCATGCAGGCCGGCCGCAACGAGCGCCGCGCGTACCGGCCCTTCTTCGACTTCGAGCACACCCGGGGCGAGGGCGCGGAGACGTCCTTCTTCCGCGTGCGGCGCGTGCACTCGCCCATCGACGACGGCATCGACACCTACCTCACGCTGGAGACGCCCCGGGACGTGGCGCCGCTGCTCGGCTCGGAGGAGGTGCTCTCCATCGACCTGACGTGCACCAACCGCTCCCTGCCCTCGCGGCTGCAGGTGGGCGACCTCACGGCCTCCACGTCGGCGTCGCCCACGCAGGCGAAGTTCAGGAACATCGCCCCGGTGAGCCGGCCCGCGCGCGCGCCCCTGGGCTCGGAGCTGCACTGGCGGCTCTTGTCGCACCTGGCCGTGAACCAGCGCTCGCTGTCGGACGCGGCGGCGCTGCGGCGGCTCTTGGACCTCTACAACTTCCAGGCGCTGGCGGACAACCTGGCCTCGCGCGCCAGCCGGCAGCGCGTGGACGCCGTGCGGGCGCTGAACGCGAAGCCCGTGACGCGCTTCCTGGAGGGCTCGCCCCTGCGCGGCAGCCTCACCGTCATCGACGTGGACGAGAAGAACTTCCAGGGCGTGGGAGACGCCTTCCTCTTCGGCTGCATCCTGGACGAACTGCTGGCGTCGAACGTGACCATCAACTCCTTCAGCGAGCTGAACGTCCGCCTCCACCCCTCTCAGACGGAGTTCTCGTGGCGCCCGAGGAACGGCTCCCAGCGCATCTCGTAGAGGCCGGCCGTGAACTCGCGGACGCCGCACCCCGGCTGGGGTTCTTCCCGCTCGTGGCCTACCTGGAGCGCCTGACGGAAGGCGCCGTGCGGGTGGGCGACGTGGGGCCGGTGAGCGAGGAGATGATCCGCTTCCGGCACGACCCTTCGCTGGGCTTTTCTTCCGGAGACGTGAGCAGCGTCACCCTGCGCGAGGTGCCCGTGCGCGCGGAGGACCCGTCCGCGCGCCGTCCCCTCTTCGAGGTCGCCACCCGCTTCCTCGGGCTCACCGGCACCGTCAGCCCGCTGCCCATGTACCTGGCGGAGGAGGTGGCCCAGGAGGACCCGGACCACGCCGTGCGGCGCGAGTTCCTGGACCTGTTCCACCACCGGCTCCTGTCCCTGCTCTACCGGCTGGAGGCCCGCTACCGCGTCACCAGCGAGTCCAACACCGGCTTCACGGACCAGTGGTCCCGGCGGCTGCTGGCGCTCGCGGGGTTCGACACCTACGAGCAGCACGCCGACAGCAAGCTGCCCACCGCGCGGCTGCTGCGAATCGTCCCGCTCCTGGCCAGCCAGGTGCGCACCGCGGAGAAGCTGGAGGTGGCGCTCCAGGAGGCGTTGGGCGAGGACCTGGAGGGGGCGTCCGTCACCGTGCGCCAGTTCATCGGGCGCTGGGTGGATATCGACGCGCGGACGCGGCTGGGCCACTCGTTCCACCAACTGGGGCGCAACATGCTCCTGGGCGGCAAGGCGTTTGACAGGACGGGGAAGCTCCAGCTCGCCATCGGCCCGCTTCCGCCGCGCGCCTACAAGCGCCTGCTGCCGGACGGGGACCTCTTGCCCCTGGTGCGCGAGGTGATGGCGCTCTTCCTGCGCGACCCCCTGGAGTACGAGCTGGAGCTGGGGCTCACCGAGAGCGTCCGTCAGACGTTCTTCCTTTCGATGCACGACCACAGAGCGTCGCGGCTGGGCCGGGACACGTGGCTCGGCAACGGCCAGCAGAACCGTTTGAGCGTCCCCGGCGCGTGACCTTCGCGCCACCGGCTCCCTGGGGCTCACGGCCCCCAGGGAACCCGGGCCCCCGTTTCATGCCGTCGAGGAGGGTGTTCCCATCCGTGTCGACCCCAAGGCGCTCGTCCGTCGCCTGACGCCTACGTCCACCCGCCTGTTGGAGGCGGCCGTCGCCCGCGCCAGCACGGGACGCTTCTATGAAATCGTCGTCGAGCACCTGCTCGCGCAGTTGCTGGAGGCGGAGGACTCCGACGTCGCGCGCATCCTGAGCCACTTCCAGGTGGACCGCCGGAGGCTGGCCACGAGCGTGGACCGCGCCCTCCAGGGCATGCGCGCCGGCACCCCGGGCCGGCCCGTGTTCTCCGAGACGCTCTTCCAGTGGATTGAGGACGCGTGGTTGCAGGCGTCCGTGGAGCAGGGGGCCACGCGCCTGCGCTCCGGCGTGCTGTTCGCCCAGTTCATCACCCGGCGCAGCCGCTACACGGCGGAGCTGTTCCCGGAGCTGGACGCCATCTCGCGCGACGAGCTGATGGACTCGCTGGAGGTGGTGCTGCGCCCGTCCGCGGAGACGGTGGAGGTGGCGCCGCCGGAGGCTTCCACGGGAGGAGGCGCGCAGGGCGCGCAGGCGGGAGGGCGCGGGGACGAGTCGCTCAAGCGCTTCACCACGTCATTCACCGGCCGCGTGCGCGAGGGGAAGATCGACCCCATCTTCGGCAGGCACCGGGAGATCCGCCAGATGGTGGACATCCTATCGCGGCGCCGGAAGAACAACCCCATCCTGGTGGGCGAGCCGGGCGTGGGGAAGACGGCGCTCGTGGAGGGGCTGGCGTGGGCCATCGTGAAGGGCGAGGTGCCGGACGCGCTGAAGAACGTGGAGCTGCTGGGGCTGGACCTGGGCCTGCTGCAGGCCGGCGCGGGCGTGCGCGGTGAGTTCGAGAACCGCCTCAAGGCCGTCATCTCCGAGGTGAAGGCCTCCCCCACTCCCATCGTGCTCTTCATCGACGAGGCGCACACCATCATCGGCGCGGGAGGCTCCGCGGGCGGCAGCGACGCGGCGAACCTGCTCAAGCCGGCGCTCGCGCGAGGCGAGCTGCGCACGCTCGCCGCCACCACCTGGAGCGAATACAAGAAGTACTTCGAGAAGGACGCCGCGCTGGAGCGCCGCTTCCAGCCCGTGAAGGTGGAAGAGCCGGGCGTGGAGGACGCGGAGCTGATGCTGCGCGGCCTGAGGGCCACCTACGAGGCCGCGCACGGCGTCACCATCCGCGACGAGGCCGTCACCGCCGCCGTGCGCCTGTCCCAGCGCTACATCTCCGGCCGGCAGCTTCCGGACAAGGCGGTGGACCTGCTCGACACCGCGGCGGCGCGGGTGAAGATTGAACAGTCCACGCGGCCCGACGAGCTGGTGGCCCTGGAGCAGCAGATCGCCGGCCTGGAGCGCGAGCGCGATGCCCGCCAGCGCGACCTGTCCGAAGGCCACCCGGGTGACGCGGGCGCGGTGGAGCAGGTGGAGGAGCGGCTGGCCGCGGTGAGGGATCAGCTCGCCACGCTGCACGGCCGCTGGGAGGTGGAGCGGGCGGCGGTGGCGCGGCTGTCGGCGGCACGCAAGGCGCTCGCCACGTCCGCGCCGGATGCGGACCGGCAGCCGCTGCGGGCGGAGGTGGACGGGGCCTCCGCGAAGCTCTCGCAGGCGCGCGGTGAGGAGCCGCTGGTGCACGCGGACGTGGACGCGGACATCGTGGCGCGCGTCGTGTCGAGCTGGACGGGCGTGCCCGTGGGCAAGATGCGCAGCGACCTGATTGAAGCGGTGCTGAGCCTGGAGACGAAGCTGGCCTCGCGCGTGCGCGGTCAGGACGCGGCGGTGCGCAAGGTGGCGGAGATCATCCGCATCTCCCAGGCGGGCATCCGCAACCCCGACACGCCCATTGGCGTGCTGCTCTTCGTGGGCCCCAGCGGCGTGGGCAAGACGGAGACGGCGCTCGCGCTGGCCGACAGCCTCTACGGCGGCGAGCGGTTCATGACGACGCTCAACATGAGCGAGTTCCAGGAGAAGCACACCGTCTCCCGGCTCATCGGTTCGCCCCCGGGCTACGTGGGCTACGGCGAGGGTGGCCTGCTGACGGAGGCGGTGCGCCAGCGGCCCTACTCCGTGGTGCTGCTCGACGAGTGCGAGAAGGCCGACCTGGAGGTGATGAACCTCTTCTACCAGGTGTTCGACAAGGGGATGCTCACGGACGGCGAGGGCCGCGCCGTGGACTTCCGCAACACGGTCATCATCCTGACGAGCAACCTCGCGTCGGAGCTCGTGATGCGGATGTTCGAAGGGGACGCGACGCCCACGTCCGACCAGGTGACGACGGCGATCCGCCCCGCCCTGAGCCAGCACTTCAAGCCGGCGCTGCTGGCGCGCATGACCATCGTGCCCTTCGGGCCGGTGCAGCGCGACGTGATGCGGCAGATCGCCGAGATGAAGCTCGACAAGCTGGTGGGCCGGCTGCGCACGGCGCACGGCGTGGAGACGACGCTCGCGCCGGAGCTGTTGGACGAGCTTGCCCGCCGCTGCACCGAATCCGAGACGGGCGCGCGCAACCTGGAGCAGATCCTCCAGGGCTCGCTGATGCCGGCCCTGTCGCGTGAATTGCTGCAGAAGCTGGCGGGCGGCGCGGTGCCTCCCCGCCTGCACATCGCACTGACCGCCGAAGGGGACTGGGCCCTCCAGTTCTCCGGAGCCTGAGCCGGATGGCGACCTCCATGATGAAACGACAGGGATTGCTCACAGCCGTCGCGCTGGGCCTGCTGGTGGGGTGCGCCACCACCGCGCCCGCGCCCCGGCTCTGCCAGAAGGACGCCGGTTTCAACGAGCGCTCCGCGCCCACGCCGGACCTGTGGTTCGCGCTCTTGCTGCACGGCTACGACAAGGACCGCAACGTGGTGCCCCGGCCCGCGGTGGACTGCTCGGGCGCGCCCGTGGTCTGGCAGGACCCGAACCAGGACGAGTGCCGCGAGCCGGGCCCGCCCTCCGAGCCCCTGCCCCCGCCGGCGCAGCTGACGGAGCAGGACCTGGTGCTGGAGACCCTCCAGGCCCGCGAGCGGCTGGTCTGGGTCATCACGCGCCGGTACACCAACGGCGAGGGCGTGGGCCCCGTCGCGAGGGTGCACACGACGGAGACCGGCTTCTCCGTGGAGGCGCTGGGCACGCTGCGCGCGCTGCCGCTGCACGCGAAGCTGCGGATGGAGCGCGTGGCCGGCACGGAGGTCCTGGTGGCGGAAGGGGACGCCTGCACCACCGACGCGTCGGAGGAGCAGGTCTGCCGGCGCGCGGTGCGCATCATGCCCCTGCGCAGCCACCGCTTCTTCGGGGAGGCCGTGTCCAGCAAGGACAAGGCGTGCCTGGGCGCCGCGTGGTTCCCGCTCAGCCGCGAGCTGTCGTTCACGCTGCCCAACGGCCTGCGCCGGACGTATGAGCTGGCCTCGACGGTGTCGTTCAAGTCCGACGGCATCACCGTGCAGGAGCAGGTGCAGGTGAGCGATTCGGATCCGAAGCAGCCGGCCGTGGCGCCCCGCCTCTACCGCCGCGCGCAGGACCACCGGGAGCTCACGGTGCAGGACAGCGTCCTCACGGGCAGCGCGCCGTCGCTGTGGGTGCGGATGATCGAGCAGCAGGTGCTGGCCGGAGCGAAGCCGCTGCCGGAGCAGGTGGTGGTGCCGCTCGAGGCCCCGCCCGAACCGAAGGACAGCGCTCCGAAGACGGCGTCCGGCGCGAAGCCCTGAAGCTCTTGCCGTAGCGATTCCACCTTCGTCGGAAAAACGCCCGGGAATGCGGGCGGGGGGCTGTATGGCACGAACGCAAGCACCGGCCTATTCGCTGCAGGTCGGCTCCCACGGGGCGGACACCCTCGTCGTGAGCCGCTTCTCCGGCACGGAGGCCCTCAGCCGTCCCTATGAGTTCGTCATCGACTTCCACGCCATGGACGGGGAGCCGCTGACGCACGCGGAGCTGATCAACACCCCCGCGCTGCTCCAGGTGCGGGTGGGCCAGGCCGCCGCGAGGAGCGTGCACGGGCGCGTGTTCCGCGCCGAGTCCCTGGGACAGGTGGGCGGGCGCTGGTGCTACCGGGTCTGGGTGGGCCCGCGGGTGCTGAGCCTCCAGCACGTGCGCCGCAGCCGGCTCTTCCAGCACCAGACGGTGCCGGAGGTGGTGAAGGCCGTGCTGGACGAGGCGGGCGTGGAGCTGAATCTCTCACTCCAGGGCAGCTACACCGCGCGCGAGTATTGCGTGCAGTACCGCGAGTCGGACCTCGACTTCGTCCGTCGGCTGCTGGAGTGGGAGGGCATCTTCTTCTACTTCCAGCACACCGGGGACTCGCACACGATGGTGCTGGGAGACAGCGCCGGTGCGCACGAGCCGCTGCCCGGGGGGAGCACCCTGCCGCTGCGCGACGACGACGGGCGCACGGTCGAAGGCGAGTACCTCCACGCCCTGCAGGCCGTCCGGCGACTGCGCCCGGGCGCCGTGCACCTGAAGGACTACGACTTCGAGAAGCCCGCGGTGGACACCTCCGCGAAGGCCGCGTCGGAGGGCGTGGCGGCCCTGGAGCTGTACGACTACCCCGGCGAGTACGTCGCTCCTACCACCGGCAAGGGCGCGGCGAAGGTGCGCATGGAGGAGAAGGCGCAGGGCAGCCACACCTTCGCCGGCGAGAGCGTGTGCCCCAGGCTGACGCCGGGCTACCAGTTCGACGTGGACTCGCCCGGGGACGGCGCCTTCGCCGGGGAGTACACGGTGGTGGAGGTGGTGCACACGGGGCTGCAGCCGGACACGCTCGGGGGGGCTGAAGCGCTCCAGGGGCTGTACCAGAATCACTTCCGCCTGCTGCCCGCGAGCGTGCCCTTCCGGCCCCGGCGCCTCACGCCCGTGCCGCACATCTCCGGCGTGCAGACGGCGACGGTGGTGGGGCCCGCGGGAGAGGAGATCCACACCGACACGCACGGCCGCGTGAAGGTGCTGTTCCACTGGGACCGGGAGGGCGCGCGGACCGACAAGTCCTCGTGCTGGGTGCGCGTAGGCCAGGCCTGGGGAGGCCCGGCCTGGGGGCATGTCTACCTGCCACGCATCGGCCAGGAGGTGCTGGTGCGCTTCCTGGAGGGCAACCCCGACCGGCCGCTCATCGCGGGCACCGTCTACAACGGCGGCAATCCCACGCCGTACGCCCTGCCGGACGAGAAGACGAAGTCGACGCTGAAGAGCGCCTCCAGCCTGGGCAGCGAGGGCTTCAACGAGTTCCGCATCGAGGACGCCGCGAGCGACGAGGAGATCTTCATCCATGCGCAGAAGGACAAGGACCTCCTGACGGAGAACGACAAGGCGCAGGCGGTGGTGGGCTACGAGGACCTGCTGGTGAAGAAGGTCCGCGTGAGGACCATCGAGGGTCACCAGACGCTGTCCGTCTCGCTGGATGACGCAAGCGTCGTGGAGGGCGACCAGACGCTCCAGGTGCGCGGCAACCGCTCCACGGGCACGGTGGCGGACCACGCCGAGGAGGTGGAGGGCAACCAGTCCGTCGTCGTGGCGAAGACCTTCACGGGCTCCATCACCCAGGCGGCCCTGGAGACGGTGGGCGCGGCCAAGGCGCTCACCATCGGGGGTGGCTACGCCGTCAGCGTGGGGCTCGCGATGAACGAGGCGGTGGGCGGCCTGGCGTTCCGTCAGACGGGCGCGGCCTACACGGAGCTCGTCCTGGGCAGCCGCCAGGAGACCATCGCGAAGGACAAGGACGCGAAGGTCGGCGGGGATTGGAACTCGGAGGTGACCGGGGGCGCCACGGTGACCGTGGGCAAGGACACGGGCGAGAACAGCAAGACGACCCACCTGCAGGTGACGGAGCCGGCGGCGTGGCTCGCGAAGACCTTCCAGTTGAAGGCCGACACTTTCTCCATCATCGTCAACGGCAAGCGCGTCATCCACGTCGAGAAGTCCGGCAAGGTCCTGCTCCAGGCGAAGACCTTCACGCTGGACGGCTCCTCGGACATCAAGCTGAAGGGCAGCAAGGTCCAGATGCTCGCTGCGGCCGCCCCGCCCTCCGCGCAAGTGCAGGCGCTCAAGCTCGCCGCCATCCCCGTCAACAAGCCACCCAACCCCCATGGGAAGAAGGGAGGGCCGGAACACCAGGCCAAGACCCAGGAAGTGGTTGACGGCATCAGATCACGAGGTCTTCAACCACGCCCGGAGTACCGGGTGAAGACTCCCGGCGGTGCCAAGAAAGCGAGATATGTCGATGTCGTGGGCATAGACCGTGATACAAAGCAAGTGGTCGAGATGCACCAGATCGGTCGACAGACAATGGGGGGCAACCCGGTTTCGCGCGAGGTGAAGGCGCTCGACGACATCCAACGCGCCACCGGAGTCCGGCCTCAGTTCCATCCCTACAATCCTTGAGGCACATCCATGGGACGGCAGATTGCACTTTGCCTTTTGGACAGCGACTTGGAGCTCTTGGAAGGGGAGCTTCGGAAGGGAGAAGACTTCCGGATCATCCAGGACCTGTCGGACAGGCCTGAAGCCACCGAGGCGGTGGGGGGACTCCGCCAGCAGCGGCAGATGGCATTCCTGGTCCTGACCAAGGACCTGCCGCACGTCCGGCTTCGACCGATTCCGGGCAAGACGAGCTACTACGTGGACCAGCTCACGTCCCCAGTCATTGAGTTCTCCGCGTGCTGGTGGAATGGCTCGGAGATGCGCCCGGGGCGATTGTTCTTCGACCCCAAGCCCTATTTCGAAGGGACGACACAGGTTGAGAAGCCCGAAGGCTTCCTGAAGTGGTCGAACTGGATCATGGCCACCAGCCGAAAGGTCCTGACCTTTGATCGCGAAACGGGGGCACTCTGGGGAGCGGAAGCCAGGAGATTGCGTGACGCATCGGGAGTGAAGCTGCTTTCCTTGTGACGCAGCCCATGGACGCCCTGACCGCCCTCAAGAAGCACCCGAAGTTCCCCTTCTCCGGCTACCGCGAGGACGAGGAGCAGTTCCTGATGTCGCAGATGTACTGGCTGGAGCTGTTCAAGTCCGTAGCCCAGCAGACGAAGGACTCCTGGACGGGGTGGATGGCGCCCCTTCCGGACAGGGACGGCTCACTCATCTTCAGCACGCTTTGCCCCGAACTCGCCCGCGGAGTCATCTTCAATCAATACACTCCCACTGTGGACGACGTGCTGCACGACCAGGGGGGCAATTACCATCCTTTCGTCGCCTGGGTGGCCGAGTTCGGGGATGCTCAGGATGGACCCGTTATCGAGCACCTGACCATCAACAGCGAGATCTCCGCCGGGTGTGAACCGCTCTGCCTGCGCTTGTTGACGGCATATGTCGTGGAGAAGCGCTCCCGTCCGGAGATGGAGGAGATGATCCGCACGCTGGAGGAGCAGCTCTACGGCCCGGTGGTTTCCCCTCCCTGATTCTCTGCCAGGAGCCCATGCGCATGGACAACGTGCAGCGGTTGGTGGCGCGGCGGGTGGAGAAGCTGCTGGAGCAGCTCGCGTCGCTGGTGGCGCGGGGACGGACGGGCGAGGACCTGCCTGCCATTGGCGTCACGCTGCACCTGGCGCATGGCCATCAGGTGAGCGGCGAGCTGCTGGACTACCTCCCGAAGGAGGCGGTGCTGCTGGCGTTGAAGAAGGAGGCGCTGTCACGGTCCGAGTCGGTGACGTACGTGGACCTGGCGTCGGTGGTGGCAGTGACGGTGACGGACGCGGGCCGGCTCGCACAGGTGCCCGGGATGGTGCGGCCCCTGCCCACGCGCTCCGACCTGCAGAAGCTGGCGGAGCAGCTCGCCAAGGGCATCACCGAACAGTTCTGGCCCAGCGAGGGAACGCTGGGCGGGCAGGTGCTGCGCTTCGAGGTGGACTGGGTGGGGCTGGACGACGAACCGGGGCGGCTCGCGATGGAACTGGCATTGAACGTCGCCGCGCATGCGTTGAGGGAGCTGGGGCGGAGCGAGAAGCACGGACGTGACGCCATCCGGAGCATCGCGACCGTGCGCTTCGTGAAGGGCAAGGAGACCGCGGCGAGCCTGGACGGGGACACCGGCACCGTGACGGTGGGCCCCGGGGGCGCGCCCACGGTCCAGGCATTCCGAAAGGGCTTCACCGCGGGGCGGTGAGCGCATCCATCCATGGGACATCCCTCCATCGAGAACGAGACGCCGTTCGCCCACGCCCTGATGGGGCTGGCGGACGAGGAGGGGCGTCCCCTGCTCCTGATCGTGGTCAAGGCCACGTACACGTTGACCGCGACAGGGCTGCGACTCGCGGAGCAGCAGGTGCCCGTCAATTGGAGTGGCGAGTCCTGGGGCAAGCCCGGCGAATCCAGCGAGCGGTACGAGTCCGAGGGGGCCTTCTTCAAGCCCGCGACGGACGTGGTGCTCCTGGGCCATGCGTATCCGGAGCGCAAGGGCGCCACGGAGGCGCTGGTGGTGCTCCAGGCAGGCCCGCTGAAGAAGGCCGTGCGCGTGGTGGGCGAGCGCACGTGGTTCAAGAGCCTGGGACGCGTCGCCGCGACGAAGCCCCTGCCCTTCGACAGGCTTCCGCTGACATGGGAGCGCGCGTTCGGAGGTTGGGACCGGACGGACGCGCAGCGGCCCGCCTTCGAGCCACGCAATCCCGTGGGCACGGGCTTCCGGGCCAGTCCCCGCCACTTCGAGGAAGGGCTGATGCTGCCCAACCTGGAGGACCCGGTGGACCCCGTGCGCGACTTCGGCCAGCGGGTGACGCCAGCGGGGTTCGGCTTCACGTCGCCGCACTGGCAGCCGCGCGCGAAGTACGCCGGCACCTACGACGACGCCTGGCACCAGACGCGCAAGCCGCTGTTGCCCAGGGACTTCGACCGGCGCTTCTTCAATGCGGGAGCGCCGGGGCTTGTCGCTCCCGGCTACCTGAAGGGTGACGAGCCGATCATCATCGCGGGGGCGTCCCCCCTGGGCCGACTGTCCTTCACGCTCCCAGGTCAGTCACCCGAGGTGACGGTGGAACAGGCCAGCGCAGAGGACTCCAGGCCCGGCATGCCCCTGGACACGGTCATCCTGGATCCAGATGAGAACCAGGTGCTGCTGCTGTGGCGAGGACACGTGGTGCTGCGGGACGGTATCCATGACGTGCGAGGGCTGCGCATCACGGTGGCGAAGCAGCCTTGAGGCAAACCAACAACGTTGGAGGTAACCCGTGCCTGTCAATACCGGAGTGAACAAGCTGTCCGTGGTGACCAAGGACAGCGGTGGTGTCACCACCGCATTCCCGGACGTGTGCAAGACGCCCAGTCCGGCGGGCCCCATCCCCATTCCCTATCCCAACATCGCGCAGTCCTCGGATACCGGGAAGGGCACCAAGAAGGTGTCCGTGGCGGGCAATCCGGTATGCGTGAAGGACTCGAACTTCAGCACCAGCACGGGTGATGAAGCGGGAACGGCCGGGGGCGGCGTGGCCTCAAGCAAGACCAAGGGCAAGGCCGAGTTCATCAACTACTCCTTCGACGTGAAATTCGAGGGCAAGAACGTAGCGCGCGCCTTCGACCTGATGCTGCACAACGACAAGAACACGCCCCCCTTCCCGGTCATGCAGGGTCCCATCATCGCCATGGGCGGTGATGCTGGGCCGGCCAGGTGCCTCTGCTGCGAAGAGGATGTCTAGGCAGGTTGCCGGAAGGACGCGCTGATGCTCTCCATGGAAGCCCATCGCCGCACCGACGCGACCTCCGCGCCGCACGATGCCTCCCCCCGAATGGACATGGCGCGGGACTTCCTCGCGGATGCCGCCTTCTTCTGGGCGCAGCGCGAACAGGCGCTGGTCGCTCCCGACTACACCCTCCAGGAGCTCCTGGAAGGCCCCGAGCAGCGGCTGCTGGCCTGTCTTGATGCACTGGTATTGGGTGGACCGACTGTCACCCGGAAGCTGCTGCGGCCTGCCCTGGCTTCGGAGGAACTCGAGACCGTCGCCTGCGCGTGCTCCGCCCTCCTCATGCAGGATGGAGCGGAGGAACTTGATGCCGTGCTCACCGCGCTCCGTGTCGATGCAGAGCCGACGGGCCAGGGGGCGGCACGGGCCCTGGCGCTCACCCGTCGCGTGGAGGCGGTGGCTCGGCTGCAGGGGCTCCTGAAGGACGCCCCCCCCGGGGTCCAGGCCCGGGTACTTGGCATCCTCACGCAGTGGGAGGCGGATCCCGGTCAAGACCTGGACGGGCTCCTCTCTGCGGACAATGCACCGCTGGCCTGTGCGGTACTGCGTGCCGCCCGCCGCTTTCCCGCGCGACTGAGGTCCCTCTCGATTGATCGCGCCCTGGGTTCGGACGTGCCGGAGGTGCGCAACGCGGCCCTGGAGACCGCCTTCCTGCTCGGGCATCCCGGCGCCTGGAGCACCTGTGTCGAGGCCGTCCGCCGCCGGGGGCCGGGCTGGGGTGGGCCGGCGTCGCTGCTCGCGCTGGGCGGCGACCTTCAGGATGTGGACCTCCTCCTCCAGATGCTGTCGGAACCGGCGCTGCGGCGGGATGCGCTCTGGGCCCTGGGGCTGAGCGGGCGCGTTGCCGCCGTGGGGCCCCTGCTGGAGGCCATGCGAGACGAGAGCGTCGCGCCCCTGGCCGCAGAGGCCTTCTGTTCCATCACGGGTCTGGTCCTCACCGGGAACCTCGCGGTGTCTCGCAAGGCCTGGACGCCCGAGGCTCCAGAAGAGGAGGAACCCACGCCGCTCGGCCCCGAGGCCGCGCTCCCCTTCCCCGAACTCCAGGGCGTGGAGCGCTGGTGGAAGGAGATCCAGGGGAACTTCCCGCCCCAGGGGCGCTACCTTGCAGGGAAACCTTATGGAGCAGAGCCGCTCCTGGAGGCCCTCACCGCAGGCCCGATGCGCAGGCGCGCGACGCTTGCGCTGGAGCTGGCCGTGCGCTCCCAGGGAGCCTGGCAGCTTTCCACCGGAGACTGGGCGCTGCGCCAATGGAAGGTGCTGCAGGCCCTGCGGCCCACGGTGCGTGGGACCCTGGCCCTGGGCCCCTTCCGCGCGCTACCGCGCACCCTCGCCGTCCCGGAGGCGTTGCGGGTGAAGGACGCACCGCTCCTTCCGCCCGTGTTCCGCCAGCGCCCCCCACCTCCGGGTGCCCTCGCGGTGACAGGGCTGGGGCTGGTGTCGTCCCTGGGAGATGGTGTGGTGGGCAGTTGCGCGGCCGCGCGGGTGGGCGTGGCCCGGCCGGGGGCGATGGAGGGCACTCCGGTCGTGGACGAGGACTCGGGCGAGGAATTGCCGGTCACGGGGCATGCCATCCCCCACCTCACGCAGGGATTCAGCGGCGTGGGGCGGCTGGTGCGGCTGGGTGTTGCAGCCCTCGCAGACCTCGTCCACCAGACCGGACTGACCGCGGGACCGCGCACGGGCCTCTTCCTCAACCTGCCGAGCGGCTTCCTCCTCGCCGCCGCGGAGCGACATGCGCGCGAGGCCGCGAAGCAAGAGGCGGCCGCCTCGAGGCAAGAAGAGGACTCCGGAGAGGCGGAAGTCTCCGAGGAGGAGCCCCTGCTCGCGGAGGTGCTGCGAGAGCGGTACTCCGGGACGCTGCTGCCCCGGCTGCTCGCCCAAGCCACGTTGCCAGGCGGTGTCTCTCAGCAGGAGCTCTTCTTCGGCGACTCCCCTGGCTTCGTCACCGCCTTGCGCGCGGCGGAGCGCGCGCTGAGGTCCGGCGCGGTGGAGCGATGCATCGTGGGCGGTATCGACAGCCTCGTCGAGCCGGAGTGGCTGGACGCCTTGGAAGAGCTGCGACTGCTGAAGACACCCAACCGACCTACGGGATTGATGCCAGGGGAGTGCGCGGCCTTCGTGCTGGTGGAGCAAGTGGGCACGGCGGCCCGCCGGAGCGCACCTGTCCACGCGTACATTGATGCGCTGGCCTCCGCCTCCGAGCCAACCCACCTGTTCTCCGGCCAGCCCCACCTGGGCGTCGCGCTGACGTCGGCGCTCTCCGAGGTGCTCGGGAAGCTGGAGGACCGGGGGCGGGAGACGGGCCTCGTCTTCGCGGACGTCGACGGCACGATGCAGCGAGCCCAGGACTGGGGCTACGCCCAGGTGCGACTGGACGGCTTCCCGCTGAAGGAGTTGCCCCAGTGGACTCCCGTGGACGCGTGGGGCGGCGTGGGGGCGGCAACAGGTGCCCTGGCCGTCTGCATGGCGGCGCGAAGCTTCGCGCGGGGCCATGCACCGACCTCCGGCATCCTGGCATGGCTCTGGGGGTGGTCGGGGGAGCGGGCAGCGCTCCACGTGCGGGCGCCCACGGCGCAATGACGTGGGGCGTCAGCGCCGGGCGAGTCCCGGCATCATCCGGTATTCGGGCTGCATACGAAGGCCGCATTCCTCCGCCAGCCGCAGCAGGGCCAGTCCCTCGATGAAGACATGGCGCTCGGTGTGGAAGCGCTGGGGATGCAATGGAAGGCCCGCGTTCCGGAACTCCGCATCGCGCTCGACGAGCAGGTCCTCCAGGGCGGCATCGAAGGCGTCCTGATCCCGCTTGGAGAGCGCCTCACACACGGCGAGCCGCGGGGAGCCACTGTCGCCGGAGCATTGCTGGAACGCCGCGAGCGCCCGCTCCGTACCTGGGGAAGGGGCCTTCGCGTCCGCGTGCAGGTGCTCGCGCCAGAAGTCGGCGTAGCGGAAGTCGTCCTCGAACTCCTCGTCCGCCACCCAGCGATGTGGAGCATGCTGGGCGAGGTCGCGCGCGAGGCCGACCTCACCGGCGGCGAGCGCGTCGAACAGGGGCTCCACCCGACCGGCGCAGCGGAACCGGCTCGGGGCCGCCGGGTCCGAGTCGAGGAGCAGCAGCTCCCGGCGGGCCATCGCGGACAAACGCAGGTCATGGCGGAACGCCGTGACGTCTGCCTCCGACAGCAGCGCGCCAATGGCGGCGATACGGCGGTAGGTGGAGAGCCGGGTCAGCAGCTCTTCGCGTTGGAGGGGCGTCAGGGGCTGGCGGAGGCCGTCCTCGAGTTCTTCGACGGCCGTGAGCGCGTTCTCGCGAATGAGGTCCATCTGGAGCATGAACTGTCGCCTGTCCTCCGCCGGTCGCGGAGTGTCTACGTGCCAACCCGCCCGCGGAACTGGGAGCCGTAGTCCTCCAGCTCCTGGAAGATCATCCCGGTGCAGTCCTCGTCGATGATGGTTTGACCCAGATCTTCTCGGATGAGGATGAGCCGGGATTGCTCCGCCAGACGGAAAATCTTCGCGTCCTTGGGAATCTTCTTTTCCTGGAGCACCAGCCGCCGGAACCGTTGCACCTGGTCCTTGATGATGGAGTCCATGGTGAAGTCTGACTTCTTGGCATCCATGCAGGCCACCGTGCCCAACACATTGGCGATGAAGTAGGGCGTATCCAGCGTTTTCTTGCGCGGGGTGCGCAGACGCACCGGCAGGAATTCAATGGTGCCTTGGGGCGTCTCCTTCTCCAGGATGCCTTTGAGCTTCGCGGACACCACGAGCAGCGCGGAGGTATTGGGGATGCTGTCCGTCAGCTTGCTGCCCCGCTCTTTCGATAAATCGAAGATGAGTCCCTCCGGGAACCAATCCTTGCAGGGCACTCCCTTCGTCAGCAGGTACCCATTGCCGTCCATCGGGTCCTTGCGGAGCGCGTCCATCCACGCGAAGGACTCGTCCTCGTCGTCTCTCACCCAGGGGTAGTAGCTCACCGGAATCGACTCCTCGCTCAGGGCTTCTTGCTCTTCGTGATGCCCTTCTTCTTGGGCGCAGGCCTCGCGAACGTGTTGATGGAGATGGGGCCGGCGATGACCAGCATCCTCCAGTAGTCCTTTTGGAGACTCATCAGCTTGTCCTTGAGATCCTCGGGAGGATTCCACGCCTTGTGCTTCTTGTCATTCTTCAGGGCCTCATCCAGTGCGCGTCTGACTCCCTCCATATCCTCGTCGACCTGCCCGGTATAGGCCGGATGGCTGCCCTGGTGGAACGGTAGTTGGTGGAACTCCGTGTCTCGCTTCCTCGCGGGGAGGAAGATGATGTTCTCCCCGTTGTTGATGTTGTAGTCCACCCCCTGGAGCATCCGGAGTTGGTTGCTGTCGAAGAAGGAAAACGCCTCTTCCGGAAGCAGGTGGTGCCCCTGGTTGATGTACGGGGACTGCCCGATCTGGAAGTTGTTGCCATACGTGAAGGTATAGCGCCGAGCGTGGAGCCTGCTGCCCGCCTTCACTCCCTTGTCACGGGCACGCGTTCCACGCGTCTGGAGCACGTTCTGAATGACCTCGAGGTCCGCGTAGACGATCTTCCGCCCCCCATTGCCTTTGATGTGCTTGTAGCCCGTCTTCCGATAGTCGCGATCGCGCTTGAGCCGTGCCTTCAACTTGCCCGCGCCCGAGAGGTGCTTTCCCATGCGTGTCTCCGTAAGACTCAGTTCAACTCGATTTTACCACCGCGGATGAGCTGGAGCCCCGAGGCACGGCTCTCCACCCGGACGCCTCGCAGGAGGATGGTACCGTCCCTGCGCAGCGTGATGCTCGCCTCGCCCACCTGAAGCACAAGTTCCTTCTGGGCGCCCAGGACGACACGATCCTCCGGCACGGAGTTCTTTGCCCTGGTTTCCGTGGCGGGCGCGGGTTCAGCGGGCGTGGGAGCCTTGGCACTCTCGGGCCGCGCCGCCTCCTCCAGGAGCTGCTCCAGCAGCGAAGGAGGATGGGAGTCCTGCCCCATCGCGACAAGCAGGGGCCGCGCCGGGTCACCCTCCTCGAAGAGCAGGACGGCCAGCCGCTGCTCACCTGCGGCAACGCGGAGCTGCGCCATGTCGAGGGCGACAAAGTTCCGTGCCGGAACCGGTCCGGGACCGCCTTCAAACTGAACCAGGGGAAGTCCCTCCAGACTCACGCCGACAAGTCGACCGACGCGTGCCCCCAGGATGGGCTGCTGCGACCCGGTGCGGGCATCCTTGTCAGGCGTGCTGCCATCGTCAGGTGAAGGCATGGGAAACCTCGGCGAGGCATGAGCCTCTCGTAACTTTCGTCCGCACGCTATGTAATGATTGTGTTCACATGCTGAATAGCACCCGGCGGCACAGCAAGTCATTGACGGACGCGCAAACGACCCCACTCAAGCACTCAGCGCCGTCAGCACCCGGGACGCCACGGCATCCCAGGAGCGCTCGACCGCCGCGGCGTGGATGCGCTGCTCCAGCGCCCTTCGCGCCACCTCTCCCAACCGGGCGACCTGCCCGAGCACCTCCGAGAGCCGCTCGGCCGTCAGGGGCGCCACGGACCAGCCGGCCCCGGTCTCCTGCACGTAGCGGTGGAGGTCCGGCGGGCCTCCCGCGATGATCGGGCGGAGGAAGGCGCGGGCCAGCTGCGCCGTCCCGCTCTCATGGCGGATGCTCGCGTCGTAGATGTTCAGCACGGCGTCCGCCGCCCAGAAGAACCGGGGGTGCTCCTCCACGCGGACGAAGCCGGGGAACAGGTGGACCCGCTCCCGGACGCGCGCCTGCTCAATGAGGGCCTGAAGCTCCCGGTACGACACGTCGCCCTCCGGGCCCGCGATGATCAACTCCCACCCGGGACTGCGCGCCAGCGCTTCGAAGACGACGCGGAAGCGCTTGTCGGCGCGCAGGGTGCCGAAGGCGAGCGCCAGCTTGCGCCGCGTTGGAATGCCCAGCTCCGCCCGTGCCGTGGCACTGTCCACGCGGATCAGTGTGTCGGGATGGGGCGCCCCATACGGAAGCACCTCGACCTTGTTGGCGAAGTCCTGCCCGGGGTCGATGTTCTCGAGCAGGTTCTCCCGCATCCCGGAGGTGTGCACGAAGCACGTGTCCACGCTGCGCAGGATGTGCCGCGCGAAGGGACGGGCCAGGAGCTTGTAGGCGCCCGCGAGGAGCGAGGCGTGCGTCAGGTTGAAGTGGGTGTCGTGGAAGATGCAGAGCCGCCGGTGAGGTGCCCTGGGCACCCGTGAGAGGTGCGCCGCCAGCGTCAGGTACTCGAAGGTCTCGAACAGCAGCGGCGGCCCTCCGAGTGAGCCGTGCACGCGCTCCAGCTCGTTGAGCAAGCCCAGCTGGCGGGTGAGGCGTGAGGTGCCCCACACCACGTCTCCCAGCGGTCCCAGCCGCGCGCGGTACTCCGAACGCAATCCGGCCCCGGTGTCCTTTCCAGACAGATGGGGGACGATGGACGGGGGATAGCGCACACTTCCTGTCAGACCGTGGACGTGGACTTCCACGTCGAGGCGCGCGAGCGCCTCACCCAGGCCGGTGAGGTACGACTGCTGGTGTCCCGCGGGATGGAACGCTGTGGGGCTGAAGACGAGCAGACGGTTCGACGGCATCGGGAGGCCCTCGCATGGCCGCCCACGCCACCGCGACTTCCTCCCTGCGACAACCCCCCCCGCGAGACAGGCCTTGCGTCCGATAGCGGTCTCATCGCGGCAGGCTCACGCGGAGGGTCGTTCCCTGCTCCGCCGTCGAGTGCACGCGGATGGTGCCTCCATGGGCACGCACGATGCTCTCCACGATGAAGAGGCCCAGGCCGATGCTGCGCGAGGAATGGGCCGGCAGCACGGCCCCGCGCTCGAGGGACTGGAACAGGCGCTCCAGTCGCTCCGGTGGAATGGGGTCGCCCATGTTGTGTACTTCCAACACGAGGTGGGACGCCTCCGCGCGCGTCGTCACCCGCACCGGAAGCCCCGGGACGCCGTAGACGAGCGCGTTGGTCAACAGGTTGGACAGCAATTGGGCGATGCGGTCCGGGTCGAAGACGCCCTGCGCCTCACCCTCGGCCACGAAGTGCACCTCCTGCCCGGGGTGGACCAGGGCCACCTCGTCCACCACCTGGCGCACCAGGGCGTTCAGGTCCGTGAGACGGCGCTGCACGGCCAGCCCCGTGCCCAGGCGCGCCTGGGTGAAGTCGAGCAGGTCGTGCACCATGCGGCGCATGCGCTCGGCCGCCTTCAACATGCGCCGCAGCACCTTCTCCTGGCGCTCGTCCAACTCGGGGCGGCTCAGGAGCGTCGTCGCGGACAGGAGGATGGCGTTGAGGGGGTTGCGCAGGTCATGCGACACGATGCCGATGAGCTGGCGCTCCACGTCCGCGCGCACCTGGAGCTCGGCCGCGAGCCGCTCGGAGGCCTGGCGCGCGAGCACCTGATCCGTCACCTCGAAGGCGCAGACGAGCACGCCGTTGACCTCGCCCTGGGGCCCGCGCATGGGCTGGAAGACGAAGTTCATGTAGTCCACGGTGTCCGGCGCGTGGTGGGGCAGCGTCACCGGAACCTCCGTGCCCACGTAGGGGACGCCCGTGGCCACGACCTGATCCAGCAGCCTCGCGAAGCCCTGCTCAGCCATGCCCGGCAGTGCCTCCGCCAGCGGCTTGCCGAGGATGTCGGCGTCGGGGACGAGCTTGAGATAATCCGGATTGGCGAAGGCGGTGAAGGCGCCCGAGGCGTCCCACTCCAGGATGCCGATAATGCCGGCCTCGGTGAGGCGGCAAAAGCGCTCCTCGCTCTCGCGCAGGGCCGCCTCGCTGCGCCTGCGCTCGGTGACGTCCTGCACGAGCGACACGTAGCCCCGCAGCTCCCCGTCCGGCCCGCGGTAGGGCACATGCGTGCCGTGGATGTAGCCCCGGCGCCCGCCTCCGAAGATGAAGGGCGCCTCGTATTCCACTGCCTCCCCGGCGCGTGCACGCTCGAGCAGCGGGGCCAGGTGCTGGTAGTTCTCCTCTCCAATGACCTCTCGCACCGTGCGGCCCCGGAGCGCCCCCACCTGCACGCCGAACCACTCGGCGTAGGCGCGGTTGTTGAGGACGTAGCGGCCCTCGGCGTCCACGAAGTTGATGAGGGACGGGAGGGTGTCGATCACCAACTGCAGGCGCACCCCGCTGTCGAGCAGTGCGTCGGTCACCGCCTGCACATCGCCCAGCGCACCCTCGGCGAGGGCGCGCGCGGCCTGGGCGTCCGCTTCACGGATCCGCAGCGCGTCCTCGCGCTCACCCAGCGCCTCCGCCTGGGCACGCACCCGCACCCGCGCGAGCAGCTCCACGTCGTTGTAGGGCTTGGGGACGAAGTCGTTGGCCCCCGTCGAAAGGGCCACTTCCAGGGTTTCGCGCGCCGGGCTCGCCGTCAGCACGAGGACGGGCAGGGACACCTCATCGAAGCGCTCGCGCAGGAAGGCGAGCGCCTCCCTGCCTGAGAGGCCCGGCAGCTGCCAGTCGAGCAACAGCACATGGGGCAGGCGCCCGTGCTGCAACAGCCGCTCCACGGCGGTGGCCGTCAGGCACCTGCCTGGCATGCTTGCGACTCGGAAAGTCAGGCGACCGAGGAAACATGGCCAATAATATAGAGGCGCCCATGCCCGACGACGGGCGGTGCCAGCCCATGAGCGCCGGGCGCTCGCTGGGACGCCTGCGCTCCTCCCTCCCTACCCCGTGGCCCCCTCCAAGGGCACCGCGGCGGCGGGGCGTTTGGGGGGGCGACCGAAGCGCCGGAAGAGCACCGGCACCACCAGCATGTTCAGGAAGGTGGAGGACAGCAGACCTCCCAGGATGACCACGCCCATGGGGGCCTGGATCTCATTGCCCGGCGCGTCGCCCGCGATGACGAGCGGCACCAGGGCCAGGCCCGCGCACATCGCGGTCATCAGCACGGGGGCCAGCCGCTCCAGGGAGCCCTGCACCACGGCCTCCGCGAGCCCCCTTCCCTCCTCCACCATCAGGTGCTCGTAGTGGCTCACCATGAGGATGCCGTTGCGCGTGGCGATGCCGAACAGGGTGATGAAGCCCACCAGCGACGCCACGCTCACCACGCCCGAGGTGAGCGCCACCGCCAGCACTCCGCCGATGAGCGCCAGGGGCAGGTTGATGAGCGTGAGCAGCGCGTTGCGCACCGAACCGAAGGCCACCACCAGCAGCAGGAAGATGCCCACCACCACCGCCACGCTCAGCCAGGCGATGCTGCGCGTGGCCGCCTCGGCGCTCTCGAACTGGCCGCCATAGTCCACGAAGTAGCCTGACGGCAGGGGCACCTCGCGGGAGATGCGGGCCCGCAGGTCGTCCACCACCGTGGACAGGTCGCGTCCCGCCACGTTGGCCTGCACCACCATCTTCCGCTGCACGCCCTCGCGGCTGATGGTGTTGGGGCCCGACTCGCGCGTGAGGCTCGCCAGCATCTTCAACGGGATGGGCGGACCCACGGGCGTGTCCACCAGCGTGGCGGCGATGGCGTCCACGTCCGCCCGCGAGGCGTCGTCCAGGCGCACGGCGATCTCCACCACCCGCTGCCCCTCCAGCACGGTGCCGACCGTCTCTCCGGCGAAGGCCCGCTCCACCGCCTCGGCCACCTGGCCCGTGGTGAGGCCGTAGCGGGTCACCGCGTCGCGGTCCGCGCGGATCTCCAGCTCCGGGATGTCCACCTGCTGCTCGATGGCCACGTCCACCGCGCCCGGGGTGCCCTCGGCCACCTTCTTCACCTGCTCGGCCAGCGTGCGCAGCAGGTCCAGGTCGTCGCCGTAGAGCTTCAGCGCGATGTTGGCCCGCGTGCCCGACAGCATGTGGTCGATGCGGTGACTGAGCGGCTGGCCAATGGTGATGATGACCCCGGGCACCTGCATGAGGGCCTTGCGCAGGTCCTCCAGCAACGCATCCTTGCCGCGGCTGACCCTGGACAGGTCCAACCCCACGTCCAGCTCCGCCGCGTTGACGTCCTGGGCGTGCTCGTCCAGCTCGGCGCGGCCGGTGCGCCGGGCGGTGGACACCACCTCCGGGAAGGACAGCAGCACCTCCTCCACCCGCCGGCCCAGCTTGTCCGACTCCTCCAGCGACGTGCCCGGCAGCGTGACGGCGTTGATGGTGAGCGTGCCTTCGTTGAACTCGGGCAGGAAGGAGCGCCCGAGGAACGGGACGACGGCCAGCGTGGCCACCAGCGCCAGCGCCGCTCCGGCGAGGATGGCCCGCGGACGGGAGAGCGCCCCCAGCAGCAAGGGCCGATAGCGCTCCTTCAGCCAGCGCAGCACGGGGCCCTCCTCCGCGCCCAGCGCCCGGGCCCTGGGCAGCAGCCACGCGCACAGCGCGGGCGTCAGCGTCACCGCCACCACCAGCGAGGCGGCGATGGCCACGATGTACGCCAGCCCCAGCGGCGCCAGCATCCGTCCCTCCAGGCCCGACAGGAAGAAGAGCGGAAGGAAGACGAGGATGATGATGAGGGTGGCGAAGACGATGGCGTGCCGCACCTCCACCGACGCCCGGTAGATGACCTCCAGCGCGGGCCGGCGCTGTCCTTCCGGCAGGTGCGCGTTCTCCCGCAGGCGCCGGAAGACGTTCTCCACGTCGATGATGGCGTCGTCCACCATCGCGCCAATGGCGATGGTGAGCCCGCCAATCGTCATGGTGTTCAGCGTCACGCCCAGCACCCGGAGCACCAGCACGGCGGAGACCAGCGACAGGGGGATGGCGGTGAGGGAGATGAACGTCGCCCGCGCGTTCATCAGGAACACGAGCAGGATGACGGCCACCAGGAGGGCCCCATCCCGCAGCGCCACGGACACGTTGCGCACCGCCACGGAGATGAAGTCCGACTGGCGGAAGATGTTGCGGCCCACCACCAGACCCTGGGGCAACGTGGCCTGGGCCTCGTCCAGCACCGCGTCCAACCGCCGGGTCAGCTCCAGCGTGTTGGCGTCCGGCTGCTTCATCACCGCGAGGATGACGGCGGGCTGCGCGTTGGCACTTCCCTCCCCGCGCTTGATGCGAGGCCCCACCCGCACGTCCGCCACCTGCGCCACGGTGATGGGCACGCCCCCGCGGACCGTGACGACCGTGCCCGCCAGGTCCTCGATGCCCTTCGCCCGCCCCACGGCCCGCAGCAGGTATTCCTGCCCGCCCTGCACGTAGAAGCCGCCGGAGGCGTTGTGGTTCGTCGTGCGCAGGGCGGTGGCAACCTGCTCGAAGGAGACATGGAACGCCTGCAGCGCCTCCGGGCGCAGCAGCACCTGGTACTGCTTCACCGCGCCACCAATGGGCACCACCTGGGAGACGCCCGGCACCGACAACAGCCGCTTGCGCAGCACCCAGTCCGCCACGCCTCGCGCCTCCATCATCTGCGCCTCGCGGCCCGCCGCGTCCTTCGCCAGCGCTTCCTCCTTCCAGGAGACGGAGAGGAAGAGGATCTCCCCCATGACGGAGGAGATGGGCGCCATGGAGGGCGGGGGCACGTCCGCGGGCAGCTGCGCGGCGACCAACTGGAGCTTCTCGTTCACCACCTGGCGCGCGGTGTAGATGTCCGTGCCCCAGTCGAACTCCACCCAGATGATGGAGATGCCCACGCCCGACGCCGAGCGCACCCGGCGCACGCCCGTGGCGCCGTTGACGGCCGTTTCAATGGGGAACGTCACGAGCGTCTCCACCTCCTCGGGCGCCAGGCCGTGGGCCTCGGTGAGGACGGTGACGGTGGGCGCGGTGAGGTCCGGGAAGACGTCCACCGGCATGCTCCGGGCGACCTGGATGCCCAGCACCAGCAGCAGCACGGAGGCGGCGATCACCAGCAGCCGGTTGTCGATGGACCAGCGGATGAGGCGATTCATCGTCGTCGTGCCTCTAGTGCTGGTGGCCGTGTTCGGGGATGGCCCCGGTGGCGGTGGACAGCTTCAGCTCGTAGGCGCCCCGCGAGACGACACGCTCACCCTCCTTCACGCCGTCCAGCACCTGCACCCAGCCACCGGAGCGCACGCCGGGGCGGATGGCGCGCTTGAAGAAGGACTCGCCGCCCTCCATCACGAAGACGGTGGGCCGGCCGTTGTCGTCCACCACCGCGGACTCCGGGATGGCCACCGCGCGCAGCGTCTCTCCCGTGTAGAGCGTCACCTTGGCGAACATGCCCGGCTTGAGGGCACCCTCCGGGTTGGGCAGCTCGAAGAGCACGGGCACGGTGCGCGTGGCAGCGTCCACCACGGTGCCCACCGCCACGCGGCGTCCCGTCTTTTCATCCACGGTGAACTCGCGTGAGAAGCCCGCCACCGTGAAGGAGGCACCCGGCGAGCGCTCCACCTTCGGTGCATCCGCCTCGTACACCTTCGCTTCCAGCCACAGCCGCGACGGGTTGATGACGGACACGAGCCGCTTGCCTGGCTCCACCACCGCCCCCGGGGTCACGTCCGCGAAGGACACGACCCCGTCCAGCGGGGAGCGCAGCTCGAAGGTGGAGCCCCCCGGCCCGCCCGCACCACTCTGCGTGCCCCGGTACAGCGCGAGCTGACGCTCCGCCGCCGACGCCCGGGCCGCCGCCACCTCCCGCGCCACGCGGGCTGCGTCGAGCTGCTTCTCGGGAATGGCCCGGGCCGCGAGCATCTCCTCCGCGCGCGAGACCTCACGCTCGGCCAGCCCCAGCTCGGCACGCGCCCTCGCGGCCTCCATCTCCACGGTGGCCAGGTCTGTCGTCCCCGCCATGGCGGTGGGCACCAGCCGCACCAACACGTCGCCCTTCTTCACCGCCTGCCCCAGGTGCGCCACCGGCCCGCCCACGAGGACGCGTCCGGCCACCGGCGCGGACAGCTCCGCGGCCTGCCCCGCCACCGGCTTCAGCTCCCCGTTGGTGCGCACTCCGCCCTGGAGCACGCGGGCCTCCGCGGGCGCGGTCGCGTACTGCGTCTTCCATTGCTGCTCCTTCAGGAAGGGCATCGCGGGCTCACCCACCTCCTCGGGAGGCGCGGCGGCCACGGCCGCGGCCACGGTGGGGTGCACCGTCACCTTGCCCGCCTCCACCGTCCCGGCCACCTGCTCGCCCTCCAGCCGCAGGGTGAGCGTGGCCTCGCCGGGCTTCGTGGGCCGCACCTCCGGCTTGAAGATGCCGTCGCGCAGCAGCTTGTCCGCCACGAAGCGCTCCTCGGCGCCATCGGCGTAACGGAGGGTGGCCGTCACCCGCCCCTTCGTCACCACCTTGAAGCCCTCCGGATTGCGCGCGTCCGTGAAGTGGGCCACCAGCGGCGAGGGCTGCCCCACCACCAGCGACGGGTACTCCATGAACAGCTCCAGGCCGTCCTGGTACGCGGTGACGGAGAGGTCCGGACGCTCGGGCTCCGCGCCGCCGTCCTCATGGCCATGGGCGGCCTCGCCCTCGTGGCCGTGACCGCGCTCCTTGCAGGACACGGCGAGGGCGCACGCAAGGGCCAGGGCGAGAAGATGCAGGCGGCTCATGGCTGGGCACTCCGGACGTCGGCGCCATCCCAGGCGCCCGAAAGAAGGAAGAGCGTGGCTTCGGCCTCGGCGACACCGACGGCCAGGTCCACCGCCGTCAGCCGCGCCTCGCGGACGGTCCGCTCCGCATCCACCAGCACGAGGAGGTCCGCGCTTCCGCCCCGGTAGGCCGCGTGGGCAATGCGGCGCAGCTCCTCGGCACGACTCAGCACGCCCTCACGCTGCCTCACGCGCCGCTCCCGCCGGCCCGCCACGTCCTCCAGCATCGCGCTGAGATGGGAGCGCGCGGCATGCAGCAGGGCCGCACGGCGGGCCTCCGCGAGCTGCCGTCGCGCCTCCGCCTGGGCCTCCTGCCCCTGCCTCCGCTCGAAGAGGGGCAGCGGAAGGGTGAGTCCCACCACGTACCCCGCTCCAGCGCCGGGCTGCCCCACGTTGAGCAGCTGGGCCCCTGCGTTCACCGTGGGCTCTGGAATCCATCCCCGCGCCGCCGCGCGGCGGGCCGTCCGCGCGCCTTGCGCCTCCAACTCCAGCGCGCGGGCATCGGCGCGGCGGGTCTCCAGCTCGGCCAGGAGCTGGGTTGCGGCGGGCAGGGAGCGCTCTGGAGCGAGGGGACCCTGGAGTGGAGGCAGCGCCTTCGCGCCGGGCCCCAGCAGGCGCAGCGCCTGGGCCCGAGCCTGACGCTCATCGAGCACCGCTCCGCTCAGCGCGTCCTCCACCGTCGCGGTCTCCGTCTCGATGCGCAGGCGGTCGTAGCCCGCGGCCTCCCCCGCCCGCTCTCGCACGGCGATGGCCTCCGCGAGGCGCCGCAAAGCGGACACGGACTCCTCCAGGATGATCCGCCGCTCCTGGGCCGCCAGTGCGGCGACGAAGGTGCGGACCGCCTCATGCCGCAGCTCGCCCCGAGCCCTCGCGAGGTTCGCCTCCGCGGCCTGGGCCCCTCGGGCAGCGGCGTCGGACTCCAGGCCCAGGCGTCCGGAGAGCACCAGCGGGAGGGAGACATTGAAGATGTCCTGGCTCGCCGCATCCGTCGCGCCGGAGGTGGCCTTCTCGCGCTGCCACTCCAGCGTGGGATGGGGCCACCGTCCCACCCCCACCGCCGAGGCGCGGCCCACCGCCGCCTCGGCCTCCGCGATGCGCGCCTCCAGGCTCGCCGCCACCACCTGCTCCGCGTACCGCGCTTCGGTCAGCGGGGCCTGTGCCGACGCAGCTCCGGCCAGCAGCACCAGGAGGATACTACTGGCCATAGTAGGTGGGGACGAAGGGCTGCGGAGCGTGCGCGTGGGCATGGCCGTCGTTCAGGAGAAGAAGTGGAGGGCGGTCTCCACCGCGTGGTGGAGGACTGCCGCGTGGAGCAATGCGACGCAGAGCACCCCGGCACCCACCCCCGTCGCGAACAGGAGTGCGCGGGACGGCACGGCCGGACGCACCTCCGCGTCCAGGAGCTGCCGCACCCGCTGCTCCAACGCCACCTGGCCGAAGGCAGGGACACCGGCCACGCTGGACGCACGACGCTGGAGGGACGCCATCTTCACCAGGGCCCCCGCCACCACCGTCCCGTCCCCGACGGCGAGCACCGCTTCCGCGTCACACGCCTCCTCGGCCGCCGTCTGGTAGGCGGAGAGGAAGACGCGCGCCAGGGGCGGTGGCACGAGCAGCCCCGCGAAGGAGAGCAGCAGCGCCGCCAGGGGGTCCCTGCGCCGCAGGTGGGCCTCTTCATGGGCCAGTGCTCCACGCAGCTCCAGCGGGGCCAGGGCCCCCTCCAGGCTGGCGGAGATGAGGATGCGACGGTGGAGGACCCCGGCGGCATGGCACAGCCGGGGCGCACCCGGAACGGCCACCACGGGGAACAGGCCCGGGCGCCAGGAGCCCAGCGCCTCCAGCGCGGCCAGCCGGGACCGCGTGCGCATGACGCGCCAGACGAGCCCACCCGCGCGGAAGCTGAACACGGCGAGCGACAGCGCCCCCACCACCGCGAGCACCGGCCGCAAGCCCGACGAGTGAAGGATGCACAGGTGGAGGTGGTGCCCATGGCTGCCACAGTGGTCACGACTCCAACCCAGGACCGCGGACAGGGACGGCGCGGCGGCGGCGGCCACCACCGCCAGCGCCACCACGGCGGGCAGCGTGCCCAGGACGAAGGCCCCCTCCGCCCGGAGCGCCGGGCGCGAGCGCGGCACGCCCCACGGCAGCAGGAAGACGCCTGCCACCAGCAGCGAGGCCAGCACGCCGACAGCGGCCGCCACCGCCGCGCACTCCAGCAGGAACGCCAGGGCCGCGATCATCGCCGCCCCCGCCGTCGCTCCGCGATGAGCTGCGCCAACCGGTCGAGCAGCGACTCATCCACTTCGGCCGCCGCATCCACGAACGCGGCCAGCGCCGCCTCCCCGTGCGACTGGAGGATGTCGGTCGCGATCCCGTCCGCCAGCGCCTTCTCGAACTCGGGCTGGGAGAGCGCCGGGGTGTAGCGCCAAGCCAGGCCATCCTTCTCACGCACCAGCAGCCCCTTGCGGTGCAGCCGGTCCATCGTCGTCATGATGGTCGTGTAGGCCCGCTCCTTGCGGCCCGTCATCCGGTCGCACACCTCCCGGGCCGTGACGTGCGCTTGCGTCCAGACGACCTTCATCACGGCCGCTTCCAACGTGCCGAGCGGTTCCCAGGTGCGCTTCTTCACGCGGACGAGTCTGGCCCTGACGCCCTACTACCGTCAATAGTACCTGTGGGCCCTGCCGGTGTTCGGAGTTGCCCCCTTGCGTGGCGCTCAGGCGTTGTAGTGGCTCACCAGCTCCGACACGTTCACGGAGAGGTCCTTCAAGGCGCTGGCGGCCTTCTGGGTGGAGGCGACCCGGGGTGTGGTCTCCAGCATCATCGCGTCCAGGCTCTTGAGCGCGGTGAAGATCTCATCCACCCCCAGGCTCTGCTGGTTCACCGCGGCGGCGATCTGCCTCACGCCCGAGGTGCTCTCCGTGAGGATGCCGGACAGCTCCCGGAGCTTGTCGCCGGACACCGCCACCTGGGACAGCCCCACCTGCAGCCGCAGCGCGCCGTTCTCCGAGTTCTTCACGGCCTGGGCCACGGTGTCGCCCACCTCGGAGAGGATGGCGGTCACCCGGTGCGTCTCGCGCATGGACTGGTCCGCCAGCGCTCGAATCTCCCGGGCGACGACGCCGAAGCTGCGGCCGGACTCACCGGCCCGGGCCGCCTCGATGGCGGCGTTGATGGCCAGCATGTTGGACTGGGCGCCCAGCTGCCTCACCGTCTCCGCGATGCCGTGGATCTGCGCGGTCCGCTCCCCCAGCTGGGTGATCATCCGCGCCATCTGCTGGACGACGCCCTGGATCTCGTTGAGCCCTCCCAGGGTCTGCTGGAGCGCGTCCTCGCCGGTGCGGACCACCTCGTCCGCGCGCTCCGCCACCTCGAGGATGGACTTCGCGCGGCCGGACGCCATCCGCGAGGTCTGGCTGATCTCCTCGATGGTGACGCGCGTCTGCTGCAGGGCCGCGGCCTGACGGTTGATCATCGCGCTCTGCTCGGAGGTGTCCGCGTCGAGCCGGCTCGCCGAGTCCTTCAGCACGCCCACGGATCCGCGGAGGCTGGATTGGAACTGCCGCAGCTTCTCCACCATCTTCGAGAACGAGCCCGCCAGCTGGCCCAGCTCGTCCCGCGAGGTCACCGTCACGACCTGGGCCAGGTCATTGGACTCCACGATGCGGCCCGTGACGTGCGCCAGGTGCCGCAAGGGCCGCAGCAGCATGAGGGTGTAGGCGAAGTAGCTCAGCAGCACCCCGAGCAACAGGATGACGCCCGCCCAGAGCAGCAGCGCCCATCGCAGGGAGGCGACCTCCGCCGCGATGGCGTCCAGGTCCATGCCGACGTGCACGGTGCCCAGCGCGCCGCCGGAGATGGGGGCCGCCACGTCGATGGCGCGGATCTCATCGCCGTAGGCCGTGAACTCAAGCTCGGGGTTCACCTTCACCCGCTTGCCGTCCGACAGCTCCCCGAGGGCCACCGGGTTGATCCGCTCGATGCCCACGGGAAAGGTGGGGACGAAGGTGTGCGCCACCACCGACCCATCGGACTCCTCGATGTAGATGTAGCGGACGTTGGCGAGCGTCTGGCCGGAGTCGATGGCGCTCTGGAGCAGGGCGATGTTGCCGCCCACGCTCTGCTCGGCCGCCGAGGCCAATGACAACGCAAGCGCCTCTCCATTCGCGGTGAACGCGTTCCGCATCGTCGTGGTCAGCCGGGAGGAGGCCTGGAGCATCAACGTCAAGCAGACCAGGAGCGTCACGCCAGCGCTGAGGGACATCAGCTTGGCGGCGAGCCCGAACCTCAATGACAGCAGGTTCCTCAGGAGCACGCGCGCCTTTCCCGGGCCGCTCATCGGAGCACCGTCCCTGGCGCGGACGTCGTCCGCCAGCCTTCGGCCGTGAAGTGGGTGAACCAGACCTTGCTCAAGACCTGGTGCCGTGTGGGCGACAGCTCCCCGACGGCACGCAGCCCCAGGTCGAACTTCCCCATCGCCTCGGCTGCCTCATGGAACCGCTGCCGCGTCAGCTCCGGGCCCACCTTGTCCAGGACGGCCAGGAACGCCCGGGCGCTGAGATAGCCCTCCAGCGAGCCGAAGCTGTAGAGCGCGGGCGGGGTATAGCCGCCTCCCACTCCCGCGGGGGCCGTGGGGCGGTAGCGCTCCATCGCGGCCCGGTACTGCTGGACGGCCTCGAGGTCCGTGTCTTCGTAGGACGGGACGACCTGGGTGAAGATGAGGTTGTCCAGGAGCGGCTTCTGCACGCGCTGCTCCTCGGCGCGCAGGAGCGAGACGAGCGCATCCGCGCCCACCACGGAGGGGCTGTGGATGGGGATGTCCCAGCCGGACAGGCGCGCGTCGCGGATCAGCGCGGCGCAGGCCTGGGACGTCCCGATGGCGATGATGACGTCCGCTCCGCCAGCGCGCAGCACGTCGAGCTGCGGCCGGGTGCTGGCGGCGTACTCCTGCCCCTTGCGGTAGGTGGCATCCGCCACCGGCTTGATGCCGTAGTCCTGGAGGGCGCGGAGGATGGCATCCCGGCCAATGGCGCCGAACGCGTCGTTCTGGACGAACAGTCCGATGCGCCGACGGCCCAGGGCGATGAAGGCATCCACGATGGCGCGGATCTCCTGGCGGTAGGAGGCCCGGACGTTGAACACGGCCGGCTCCCAGGGCGGCTCGCGCTGGGGCTGCGCGCCCGACGCCGGGGCGAAGTAGAGGGCCTGCTCCCGCTGCGAGGCGCGCAGCAGCACCGGGAGGACCTTCATCAGCGTGGCATCCCCCACCCCACCGAAGAGGGCGAAGACCTGCTGGTCCTTGAGCAAGCGCAGGGCGACCGGGGCCGCCTGCTCGGGGTTGAACGCGTCATCGGCGGCGACGATGCGGACCTTCCGGCCGTGGACGCCGCCCGCGTCGTTGGCCTCCGCGAAGGCCGCCGAGGCCCCACGCCACATCTCCACCCCGAGCCCCGCAGACGGGCCGCTGAACGCCGCCGGCTGACCGAGCACCACCTCCGTCGCGCTCACACCCGGGCCTGCCAGCGCCGCCCCGGCGCACGTGAGGGCGCCCAGCAGCAGCCAGCGGGCCCAGGCCCGTAGGGGCTTCAATTCGCGTCGAGGCGTCATGCGTCGCTCCGTTTGGAGGGGGGCCGGGTGAGAGCGCGGCGGGCCCGTCACTTGATGGTGGTGAAGCCCGCCTTCACGGCGGCCTGGTATTGCTGACGGACGTCGTCGTAGTTGCTGTCGTCCACCTCGACGAAGCGCTCGACGAGCGCGTCATCGAGGATGCGGCGCCCATCCGGGTCCTTGTTCATGGTGAGGAGCGCCTGCTTGATGCGCTGGCGGACCTCCGCGGACACCTTGCCCGAGACGACCACCGGGGGAATGCCCGCGGGCCCGAGCGAGTCGAGGACCTTCACCTCGCTCGCCCAGCCGTTGCCGGTCTCCCGGTCGAAGTCGATGACCAGGCTGTCCACGTAGCTCGCATCCGCCTTGCCAGTGGCCACCAGGCGGATGGACTCCTCGTGGGAGCCCGAGCGGATGACCTTGCCGAAGAAGCCCTGGGTCAGGCCCAGCTTCAGCATCTTGTAGCGGGGCAGGTTGTAGCCCGAGTTCGAGGCCTCCTCGTTGTAGACGAACGTCGCGCCGCGCAGGTCCTCCAGCTTCTTGAACTTGCTGTCCTTGCGGACGATGAGGTCGGAGAAATACTTGGGCTTCTTGCCGTAGCGCGCGGCCTTCATCACCGGCGCGGCGAGCAGGTGGACGGAGTCCTTGTTCGCGTCGTGCTTGAGGACGTAGGGCAGCCCACAGACGAAGGCGACCTCCACGGCTCCCGCATCCAGCATCTTGTCCACCTCACCGTAGGACTGACCGGTGATGAAGCTGACCTCCGAGCCCAGCTTCTTGCTGAGGTACGTGGCGATGCGGCCGTAGACCGGCATGCCGCTCTCCGACACGAACGCGGCCGTCATCGCCATGCGCACCTTCGTGGGAGGAGCCGGGGTGCTCTTGCTCGTGGCAGCCGCCGGAGCGCTCTTGGGAGCGGGGGCTTGCGCCCGGGCCGGCAGGCTCGCCGCGGACACCCCGAGGGACACGAGCAGCGTGGCCATCCGGGCAAGGGGGTAGCGACGCTTCGAGAAGCGGAGGACAGCACGGGCGGGCGTCATGGAGGACTCAGGGGAGGGAGCAGGGAGGCAGCCGCCGCCCACGGAAGGCGGAGGGAGGGCGGCTGAGGAGACAGGGGGCCGTTGTGTTTCCCTGTCGTGTCAAAATTGTAACACGATTGAAACACCGCAAGCCAGATGCCAATGCCCCATTTATGAGAATCCAGTGACCTGGGGCACGTGCGGCGGGGTCACGAAGGACCGTTTGGTGGGTTGCGACCTGGGTGCAAAAAAACCGGCCCTCGCGACCTCTTCCGGAGGGGCACGGGCGGCCCGGTGCACCAGGCGGTTGCACGGCACGAGTCCCGAGCCCACCGCCCCAGGTAGTGCGCGGCCAATCACAACCCACCAGGTGACCCAGACACGGAAAGCCATGAGCGCGCCACCCAACCGCATCTGTCATTGGGAGAGCTGAGGCAAGATGCGGGAGGTGGTGCCTGATGAGATCCGAAATCTCACGTGTCGGGCCCTGGTGAGATGTTTTCAGGGGCGGTACTAGTACCCCCCTCGCCACGCATTGCGTGCACCGGATCTGTTGCGGGTGTGGATCAGCTGCTTGTGTCGAAGCAGCGGATGTCAGACCCCTGTTATAGCGTGTTTTCCGGGGACGCGCCTGGCTGCGCCTGTGGTAGGAGGGGCCGGTCTCACCTCTTGAGGAGATCAAGCATGTCAAACCCACTCCACGCATTCCTGATTGAGCAGTTCACTGAAGCACCGCTGAACAAGACGTTGGGTGTCACGCTCGAATACAACGCCCAGGGCGAGGCTGTCTGCCGTTGGAAGCGCAAGCCGGAGTTCGACCACGGCGGCCAGGACACGCACGGCGGCACCCTGATGACGTTGCTGGACATGGCGGGTTGGTTCACCGCGGCGGCGCAGAGCGGCGCCATCGTCGTCACGTCGGACATCAACGTGCGCCTCCTGTCTCCCGCGAAGCAGCAGGACCTGGTGGCGACCGCGAAGGTCATCCGCGATGGCTCGAAGGCCGTCATCGTGGAGATGACGGTCTCCTCCCCGAAGGGTCTGGTGGCCATGGCCAACGGCTCCTTCGCGAAGATCGGCGAGTTCCCCAAGGGCTGATCCCCTGACGGGGCCTGGCCCTTCGAAACCCATCACCCTCTCACCGCGGCAATGCCGCCGCGCCCTCTTGCGGGCGCGGCGGCAGCGCTGCCCCACATGGAGTCATGACGCACGTGCAGCCACAACAACGGGTCATCGAGAATCCAACCGGGGCCGGCCGAGAGATGGTCATGGCCGCCCCTGGGGACGCGCTCCAGTTCTCCCCCACCCTCGTCCATGCGTTGCGGCACTGGGCGCAGGTGCAGCCGGGGAAGAACGCCTACACGTTCCTGAGCGGTCGCGACCAGCCCGAACAGCTCATCTCCTATGAAGGGCTGGCGCGGACCGTGTTCGGGCTCGCCGCGCACTTCCGCCGCGAGGGGCTCCAGGGGGAGCGGGTCCTGCTCGTGATGCGCTCGGGGCTCGAATACATCGTGGGCTTCCTGGCCTGCACCGCGGCCGGCGCCATCGCGGTGCCCCTCTACCCTCCGGCCAACGACAAGGACGGCGTGAAGCTGCGCGCCGTGTTCCGCGACTGCCAGCCCCGGGCGATGCTCGTCCAGCGCGCCGTCGAGGCCAGCCACGGTCCGCAGCTCGCCGAGTTCCCGGGCTGCCGCGCCCTGATCATCGAGGAGTTGATCGCCGCGCACGGCGACGTGGACCCCGCGACCGTCGACCTCACCCCGCCCCTGCCCGACGACCTGGCGTTCCTGCAGTACACGTCCGGGTCCACGGGCGATCCCAAGGGGGTGATGGTCACCCACCGCAGCATCGTCCACAACAACCACATGGTCGCCGTGGCGATGGGGAACACCCGCGACAGCGTCATCGTGACGTGGCTGCCGTTGTTCCACGACATGGGGTTGATCGGGATGATCCTCCAGTCGTTGTCGCTGGGCGCGCGCTCGGTGCTGATGGCCCCCAAGTCGTTCGTGCGCGACCCGGCGATGTGGCTTCAGGCCGTGTCCACGTACCGGGGCACCTGCGCGGGGGGGCCGAACTTCGCGTACGACCTCTGCATCGAGAAGGTGGACGACAAGGTCATCGACACGTTGGACCTGTCGTCGTGGCGGTCCGCGTTCAACGGCGCGGAGCCCATCAAGGCGCAGACGCTGGAGCGCTTCCACCGCCGGTTCGAGCGGGCCGGCTTCCGGCGTGAGATGTTCTTCCCCTGCTACGGGCTCGCGGAGGCCACGCTGTTCGTCGCGGGAGGTCCGCGCGGCGAGCCGCCGACGACGTTCGACGTCCAGCGCGACGCCATCCACCGGGGCACGGTGGTTCCGGCCAGCGCTGGCACCGGGGACGCGACGCGCATCCACACGCTCGTCGGCATGGCCATCGACGGGCGCGAGCAGGTCGTGAAGATCGTGGACCCGGGGAGCTGGACGGTGCAGCCCGACCTGCGCGTCGGTGAGATCTGGCTCAAGAGCGACAGCGTGACGCGGGGCTACTGGAACCGGGCCAAGGCGACCGCCGACGCGTTCCACGCCTACACCACCGACACCGGCGAGGGTCCGTTCCTGCGGACCGGCGACCTGGGCTTCGTCCGGGACGGCCACCTCTTCATCACCGGCCGCATCAAGGAACTCATCATCGTCAACGGCTTCAACCACTACCCCCAGGACATCGAGGAGACGGTGCAGACGCTGTCGGACGACTTCCGGGTCCACTGCGGCGCCGCGTTCAGCTTCGACGACGAGCGGCTGGGCATCGTCCAGGCGGTGGTGCGCGGCAAGGACGTGGCGGAGCGCTTCGAGGAACTCGTCGCCCAGATCCGCCGTGAGGTCCTGAAGGTGCACGGCGTGGCGCCCGCTTACATCGCCCTGGTCAACCCGGCCATGGTCCCCAAGACGAGCAGCGGGAAGATCCAGCGCGGCGAGGTTCGGCGGTCGTTCCTCGACAAGCAACTGGAGGTCCTCCACGCCTGGGAGGCCGAGCGTCCCCGCCAGACGCCCGCGCCGGTGTCCGCGCCCACGCCCGCGAGCGCCCCCAGGGCGGTCGTCGAGCAGAAGCTCGCGTGGATCCGCGACTACTGCGCGACGCGGCTCAATTCCTATCTCATCGACGAGCGCCGCACGGTGCCACCGTATGTCGTCCTCGACTTCGGCAACCAGGGCCTCTTCGGGATGCTGGTGCCCGAGTCCTACGGCGGGCTCGGCTTCTCCACCCGCGAGTTCCTGAAGGTCATGGAGCTGCTGGGCAGCAAGGACATGACCCTGGCGTTGTTCGTCGGCCTGAACAACGTGCTGGGCGTCCGGCCCGTCCTGCGCTTCGGCAGCGAACGGCTCAAGGAGCAGTTCCTTCCGTCGCTGGCGCGCGGCCGGGAGCTGGCCGCGTTCGCCCTGACGGAGCTGGGCGCGGGGTCCAATCCCCAGGCCATTGAAGCGACCGCGCGTGCCTCCGGTGATGGGTACCGGGTGAGCGGGACGAAGATCTGGAGCGGCTCCGCGGCCTGGTCGGGGTTGATGAACGTGTTCGCGAAGAACGTGGACGCGAACGGGCACCCGGCGGGCATCACCGCGTTCGCCATCCCGCAGACGAGCGCGGGCGTGCGGCAGGGGCCCGAGGCGCTCACCATGGGCCTCCGGGGGATGATCCAGAACACGGTCTTCTTCGAGGAAGTCGCGGTCGAACCGTGGCAGGTGCTCGGGGAGTTGGGGCAGGGCATGACCGTGGCGCAGGACACCCTGTGCTACGGGCGCATGGCCATCGCGTCCCTGTGCCTGGGTGCCACGCGGCTGTGCGTCCAGCTGATGCTCCAATACGCCGGGGGCCGGCGCGTGGCCACGGGCCCCCTCCTCCACAACCCCTACACCCGCTCGGTGCTCACCGAGGCGATGCACCAGATCGCCGCCATCGAGGCGTTGGTGGACGGGGCCGCGGCGCGCGTCGACGCCGGCCAGGCGGTGGCGCCGGAGGTGCTCGCCGTGTGCAAGTCGGTGTCCACCGAGCTGCTGTGGACCACCGTCGACCGCACGATGCAGCTCGCGGGTGGACGGGGCTACATCGAGTCCAACTTCATCCCCCAGCTGTTCCGGGACGCGCGCATCTTCCGCATCTTCGAGGGGCCGACGGAGACGCTCAACCACTTCGTCGGCACGTCGGTGCTGCGAGGCCGGCCCGTCATCCGCGCCTACCTGCGGGAGCTGCTGGACGAGGACACGGTCAGGACCCACTACGACGCGGTCCTCGGCCCGCTCCTGGCCACGCAGCCGGGCGAGCGCGACGCGTCCCTCGACGACTGGCAGGGGCAGCTGATCGGCGAGTACGTCAATCACCTGGTGCTGTACGCAGCCTCGGCGGGACGTGGCGGCGACGCGGCCGCGACGCGCTGGCTGCTCGAGCGGCTCCAGGCGGCCCGGGCCCGCGTCGACAGCGCGGCGCGCGCCTTCCCCGCCCTGGCCAGCGTCGACGCGCTCCGAGCCTTCGGTGACGCCGTGGACCGCGAGTTCGGGCGCCGGGAGAACCCCACGGCGATGCCGAACACGTCGCTCGACGCGCTCTTCACCGCCCCTCCGGGCGGCGCGGTGAAGCCGCCTCCCGCCGCACCGCCGCGACAGGCCGTCACGACGCCGGTGCCGGTGCCGGTGCCGGTGCCGGTGGCGGAAGCGCCGCGTCCCCCCACGATGCACGTCGTGGCGCGGCCGGGCCTGGTGAGCCGTCCGGAGATCGAGGCGTTCATCCGCCAGTGGATCTCCGGCCGGTCCTCGCAGCCCGTCGCGTCGCTCAGCGCCGACGTGGAGTTCGCCATGCTCGGGCTGGGTTCGGTGGACTCCATCGACCTGGGCGCCGCGCTGTCAGAGGAATACGCGCTGACGGTCGATCCTTCTGTGCTCTTCAGTTACCCGAACATCCGGGAACTCGCCGGCTTCCTCCTGGGAAAGCTGAACAAGCGAACCGGCTCGACGGCGGCTGAGTAGTCCCGCCGCAACCCACGCGGCGGTGCTCCGCCGTCTGTGATCAACTTCACGAGGCAATGCCATGCGGAATAAGCTGATCCCCTACCCGGCGGACGCCTGGGCGGTGCTCCTTATTGTCTTGACCTTCGCTGCTCAGCTGTCGCTGTATCTCTTTGTCGACAGCGTTGGATGGCTGGTGGCCGGCACGCTGGCGCTGGTGCCGTTCTGTCTTTCGGTCGTCGCGTACAACCACAATCACATGCATACGCGGACGTTCTCGTTCCAGCCCCTCAACCGGCTCCTCGAGCTGCTCATCTTCCTGGAGACCGGGTCCTCCCCCTTCAGCGGGACGCTCAACCACATCGTGGGGCACCACGCGAGCTACGACCAACCGGAGCTGGACACGCTCAACTGGCGGCGGCGCGACGGCACGGCGATGGGGCGCCACGAGTTCGCGGCCCGGTGCCTGCTCTGGCACTACCCGTCGTGCTTCGTGCTGGGCAGGAAGAACCCCCGCCTCAGGACGGAGTTCCTGGTGTACCTGGCGCTCGGGGTGGCCTGCCTCGCCGGGTTGATCCTCTACCGCCCCATCCCGGCGCTCATCGTCTTCGTCGCGAACATGCTGCTGATGCTCTACGCGCTGAAGTGGTCCGCGTATGCCCATCACGCCGGCCTGCCGTATGGCGACGACTACACGGCGTCACGGACGCACACCGGCCGGTTCTACAACTGGTTCACGTGGAACGCGGGCTACCACGCCGCGCACCACTTCAAGCAGGCGCTGCACTGGACGCTCCTGCCCGAGTACCACCAGGGCACCCTGGCATCGAAGATCCCCGCCGAGCTGCAAGGGCCCGGCTGGGGCGAGGAAATCAAGCGGCGAAAGCCGACGCCCGCCGCCCAGCGCGGGTGACGTGGCGTCCGGCGCTCGAATCCCGAAACAAAGGCAGACCTTCCCGCAGCAGGAGACCGACATGACCTTTCCGATCGAGAACCCCAGGGACACCTCCCGCCGCATCGTGCGTGAGTCCATTGCACCAGAGCTGTGGCGCGACAACGAGGCCTTCACGCAGAAGCTCGACCGCACCATCAAGGGCTCGCGCCTGTTCAACCATCCGGTCATCGCGTCGTTCGCCCGGAAGGAGTTCACGCTCAAGTCGATGGGCATCGTGCACTCGGAGGTGCGCCACGCCTTCGCCGAGCACTTTGGCGACGCGCTCATCCGCCTGATGGAGACCACCGGCACGCTCGAGCGCAGGCTGGGGGCGAAGCCCAAGATGGCGGCGCGCTTCCTCATCCAGCTCAACGTCCTGGAGGAGCTGGGCTACAAGCCGACGCCGCGCGGGAAGACGGGCTTCGTCGGGCACCCGGGCTTCTCCCACTACTGGCAGCTCGTCGACACGCTGACGGCGGTGGGCCACCCGGAGCAGAGCTGGGCCTCGTACGCGCCGTCGCCGGAAGCGGACGCGGTGCGCAAGTCGCTCTTGGGCAGCTTCGGAGATCACCTCCGCCTCGCGGTGGTGCTCGCCGGCATCGAGACCGCGTTCATCCCCTACTACGGCCCGTGGGCGGACAACACCATCGCCGTCTGCCCGACGGACATCTCGAAGGGCTACCACAGCATCCACGTCGAGGATGACGACGGCACCATCGTCGATCACGACCACTCCGAGGACAGCTGGTACATCGTCCGCCAGGCGCTGACGCCGGACCGCTACGCGGAGATTGAGACCTTCCTCAACGACGTCCTGGAGGAGTGGGCTCGCTTCGTCGACATGCTGGCGGCGAAGGACCGCGACGTGAAGCGCGCGGCCTGAAGCGCCGCGAGGCCCGCGCCGGACTCCGGTGCGGGCCCCTGCAGGGGCCCTGGGGACGGAACCTGGATCGGAACATGGGACAGCGCATGACATCGGCCGAGCAGGGCAGGTTCGCCGTCGTTGGAGCCGCGGGGCGGTTTCCCGGCGCCGCGGACCTGGGGGAATACTGGCGGCTCCTCGTGGAGGGGCGTGTGGCGGCGGCGGAGCCGGACGCCTCGCGCGGCGACCTGTGGAAGGCCGCGAGGGATCCGGTCCTGGGCCCGAAGATCACGACGCTTCGCGCGGGCTACCTCTCCGACGTGGCGGGCTTCGACGCCGAGTACTTCAGCGTGTCGCCGCGCGAGGCGCTCAAGCTCGATCCCCAGCAGCGCCTCCTGCTGGAGGTGACGCACGACGCGCTGGAGGACGGTGGCATCACCCGGGCGGAGCTTCAGCGCTCGAACGTCGGCGTGTTCATCGGGGTCGGCAGCTCGGATTACATGAGCCTGGACTCCGGCCAGAAGCAGCACGTGGACGGGTACTTCGGCATCGGCAACTCGCACAACCTGCTGGCCGGGCGCATCTCCTACTTCCTCAACCTCAAGGGCCCCAGTCTGGCCATCGACACGGCGTGCTCGTCGTCGCTCACCGCGCTGCACTTCGCGATGCAGTCGCTGCGCGGCGGTGAAATCGACCTGGCCATCGTCGGTGGCGTCAACGTCATCCTGTCGGCCGACCTGCCGCTCGCGTTCTCGCAGGCGAAGATGCTTTCGCCCAGTGGGCGCTGCAAGACGTTCAGCGCCGAGGCGGACGGCTACGGTCGCGCCGAAGGCGTGGCGGTCGTCGTCCTGCGCCGCGTGGCCAGCGAGGCGCTCGCGCGGCATCCCGTGCGGTGCTTCATCGCGTCCACGGCCATCAACCAGGATGGTCGCAGCAACGGCATTGCCGCCCCCAACGGGGCCAGCCAGATCCGGGTGATCCGCTCCGCGCTCGAGCGCGCCGGGCTGTCGCCCGCGGACATCGCGTACGTGGAGGCCCACGGCACGGGGACGCCACTGGGGGATGCGATTGAACTCAACGCGCTCCAGGAGGTCTTCGGCGGGGCTCCCGGAGCGTCGTGCTTCGTGGGTTCGGCGAAGGCCAGCATCGGCCACGCGGAAGCGGCGGCCGGGCTCTGCGGGCTGTTGAAGGGCATGCTGATCCTCGAACACGGGGTGATTCCGCCGCACCCGGTCCAGCGCCCGCATGCGCCCTTCTTCCGCGCGGACGACTGCGCGTTGAGGATCGCCGAGCAGGCCCTGCCGCTGCCGGAGCACCTGCGCCATGTCGGCATCAGCTCGTTCGGCTTCGGAGGCTCCAACGCCCACGTGGTGCTGGAGCGCCACGTCCCCCAGGGCTTGGCCGCAGTGGAGACCGGACGTCCGGTGTTGTTGCCCCTGTCGAGCCACTTCGCTGGCGGCCTGGCGGAGGACGCGGCCGCGCTCGCGTCCCACCTCGCCGCGTCGGAGGGCGCGCTCGAACCCGTGTCGGACACGTTGATGTTCACGCGGGAGCACCTGACGCACCGGCGCAGCTGCGTCGCGCGGACCCGTGCTGAAGCCATTGAAGCCCTTCGGAAGGAGCACGCCCAGGCCGCGCCGCTCCCGGTCGCGGCGGGCGAGAAGCCGAAGGTGGCCTTCATGTTCACCGGCCAGGGCTCGCAGTACGTCGGGATGGGCCGCGATCTCTACGAGGCGCCCGGGCCGTTCCGGGACGCGTTCGATGCCTGTGACGCGCTGATCCTCCAGCGTGCGGGCGTGTCGATGGCGCAACTCGTGTACGGGCCGGCCGAAGGCGGCAACGAGCGTCTGACGGGGGACACCCACGCCGCCCAGCTGTCCCTGTTCGCCTTCGAGTACGCGCTGGCGAGCCTGTGGACCGCGCTGGGAGTCACCCCGGCGTTCGGCATCGGGCACAGCGTGGGCGAGCTCGTGGCGCACACCGTCTCCGGCTCATTGTCCCTCGCGGATGGCGTGGCACTCGTCGACGAGCGCGGGCGGCTGATGCAGTCGGTCTCCCACGACGGCGCGATGGTCGCGGTGTCCATGGACCTGGCGTCGCTGACGGCCCTGCTCCGTGAGCTGGGGGAACCGCTCCACGTCGCCGCCGTCAACGGCAGGCAGCGCGTCGTGGTCAGCGGTGAGCGCCAGGTGGTGGAGCACCTGTGCAAGCGCCTGGAGCGGGAGCAGGTGCGGTTCCGCGCGCTGCGGACGCGGCACGCCTTCCACTCCCCCACCTTCGACGATGCCGCGGCCCGGCTCGCGGAGCGTTCCCGGAACCTCGCCATTGGAGCGGGTGCATTCCCGGTGGTCGGCAACCTCGACGGCGCGGTGGTGCCCCCGGGTGCGCTCGGCGGCGACTACTGGGGCCGACACATCGCGATGCCCGTGCAGTTCTCCCGGGGAGTCGAGACGCTGACCGGGCTGGGCGCGCAGGTGTTCCTCGAAATCGGTCCGGACCGGGTGCTCTCACAGCTCGTCGCCGCGGACCATGGCGCCCGCGTGCGTGCGCTGAGCAGCGTCGTGCGCGACCGGGATGCCCGGGAGTCGCTGCTCCGCGCGGTCGGCGCGATGTACGAGCTGGGGTTCGACCTCGACTTCGCGCCGCTGGGCCACGCCGCGCCGCCTGGCCGGATCTCCCTCCCGGCGCGCCGCCTCGCGCGCAAGCGCTACTGGACCGCGAGCGCCACCGACTTGAGCGCGCCCATGCCGAGCGCTCCCGTGCACGTGACGCCCGCCCACCCGCCTCCGCGCGAACGGGCCGTGATTCCCGACACCGGAACGCACGGTGAGCCGGATGCCGCCGTGCACGCCCTCATCGATCGACAGATCAACGTCATGCGACAGCAGCTCGCGCTGCTGGACGACCAATAGCCCCCAGGGGAACTGACATGAGCCTCGAAACGTCAAGCAACGACGCGGTGTCCCGGATCACGGACTCGGTGCTCCGCGAGGTCGCGTACTGTCTCAAGCAGGCGCCGGAGAACATCGACCCGCACCTGCCATTCGCCGACATGGGGGCGGATTCGCTGATCCTCCTGGAGGTGCTCCAGGAGATCAACGCGCGCTTCCACGTGTCGCTCACCGTCCTGGAGATCTACGAGCGGGTCAACACGATCGCCAAGGTCGCGCAACACATCCACGAGCAGGGCACCTCCACGGAGCCCTCCACGGCCACCGAGCCAGCCCCGGAGTCCCCTGCCCTCCCCGAGCTCGCGCTGGCGAGCCTGGCGCCGCGAGGCGACGGCAGCCGCCAGGGCCTGGAGGACATCGTCCGGCAGCAGCTGGACCTGATGGCGCGGCAGCTGAGCCTCTTCGGCAAGCGGCCGGCGGGGGCGGCGGCGAATGAGCGCACCCCGGAGCGCACCGCGCCCACGTCGCTCCAGCGCGTGAACACGCCGGAGCGCACCGCGCCGGTCCGCGCCGTGCCCGCGGCCCCCCAGGGCAAGGCCGAGGCCGACCGGTTCAGTGCCTTCTCCGTGAAGCTGGGGAAGGACGAGCGCGAGGACGACGTGGAGAAGGTCGCGCACATCCAGCAGCTGACCGCGAGCGTGACGGCCAAGGCGCCGCAGTCGAAGCGGCTGGCCCAGCAGTATCGACAGGTCCTCGCCGACAACCGGGTCTCCGCCGGCTTCCGGCCCCTCCTGAAGGAGATGGTCTTCCCCATCGTCGCGGAGAAGGCGCAGGGCGCTCACGTCACCGACGTCGATGGCAACACGTACCTCGACTTCACGATGGGGTTCGGAGCGCACTTCTTCGGCCACTCCCCCGACTTCGTCGTCCAGGCCGTCAGGGCACAGATGGAGCGCGGGATGCCCATTGGCCCGCAGTCGCCGCTGGCGGGACGGGTCGCCGAGCTGATTTGTGAGCTGACGGGCCACAGCCGCGTGACGTTCTGCAACACCGGAACCGAAGCCACGATGACGGCGGTGCGGCTCGCCCGGGCGAAGACGGGGCGGGACAAGGTGGTCATCTTCCGCAACTCGTATCACGGCACGTTCGACGCCTTCCTCGCGCGAGGCAGCGCGTCCAGCGACGAGAGCCGGCCGGCCAGCCTGGGAACGACCGCGTCCCTGGTCAAGGACACCGTGGTGCTCGACTACTGCGAGCAGAGCGCGCTCGACTACATCGAACGCCACGCGAAGGAGATCGCCGCGGTGTTGGCGGAGCCGGTGCAGAGCCGCGCGCCGAGCCTGCAGCCCGCGGCGTTCCTGCGCCAGCTCCGGAAGCTGACCCAGGAGCGCGACATCGCGCTCATCTTCGACGAGGTCATCGCCGGCTTCCGCTGCGCCAAGGGCGGCGCCCAGCAGCTGTTCGACGTCCGCGCCGACATGTGCACCTACGGCAAGGTCGTGGGGGGCGGGATGCCCATTGGCGTCGTCGCCGGCAGTGCCGCGTACATGGACGTGCTGGACGGTGGGTTCTGGCAGTACGGCGACGCGAGCTTCCCCGGCACACCCACCATCTTCTTCGCTGGCACGTTCACCAAGCATCCGCTGGCCATGGCGGCCTCGCTCGCCGTGCTCGAACACATCCAGGGGCTGGACGACCAGCTCTACCGCTCCATGAACGAGCGGACCGAGCGGCTCAGCACCCAGCTCAACGCCGCGTTCGAGGCCGAAGGCGCGGACGTCACCGTCGAGCACTTCTCCTCGCTCTTCCGGTTCTCCACCAAGGGGAGCCTCGATGTCTTCTATTACCGTCTGCTGGAGGCGGGGTACTTCATCTGGGAGGGGCGCAACTGCTTCCTGTCGACCGAGCACACCGACGAGGAGCTGAGCCGCTTCGTCGAGTCCGTGCGGAAGATCGCCCATGAGCTGGTCGCGCACCGGCTCCTCCCGGTGCGGGACGCGAGCAAGGCCGGTGCGCTGGCGGAGCGCCCCATCGCCGATGCGCAGCGGCGCTTCCATGAGCTCGTGCGGAGCGGGCCCGACGGCTCGGTCGCCTGCAACCTCTGCTACGGGCTGCGCTTCGACGAGGCGGTGGACACCGACCGGCTGTCGGCGGCCATCGTCTCGGTGCTGAGCGGACAGGAGGCCCTGTGGTACCGCTTCGACCTGGAGCGGCGGACGCAGAAGCTGCTCCCGGCCTCCGAGCGGCGCGTCCACATCGAGCGCGTCGAGTCACCCGAGCGCGCGAGCGAGTCCGGGCTCATCGAGCGCCTGATGGCGGCCGAGCAGAAGACGCCGCTGTCTCCCGATGCAGGCGCGAATGTTCGCGTGCGCATCACGCGCTTCGCGGACGGCGCCACGCTGGTCAGCCTCTGTGTGCACCACCTGGTCTGCGACGGTTGGGCGCTCGTCTCGGTGTTCGAGCGCATCGCGGCGCTCTACAGCGGGAGCCCGGCCTCCAGCGCGAGCGCGGCGAACGTGCCGTATGCGCGGTGGATCGAGCACGAAGCGGGCTATCGCCAGGGCGAGCAGTACGCGAGTGACAAGCGCTTCTGGCAGGGGGCCATCGACGCCATCGCGGGCTACCAGCGCGCCCAGGCCTTCGGTCCCATCCGGCATCGGAGTGCCATCGGGGGTCGCCCGGGAGGCCGCGCGCGGCTGAGCATCGGGGAGGAGGTCACCTCGCTGTTCAAGGCGCAGGCGAAGGCGGACGGCGTGACGCCCTTCACCGCGCTGCTCGCGGGCTTCCAGGTGTTCCTGCATCGGGCCTATCGGACGCGCCTGCCCGTCATCGGCATCCCGTTCGCCAACCGCACGATGAGGGACCTCAAGCAGATCGTCGGGACGTGCGTGAACCTGCTGCCCCTGGTCCCCGTGCAGGGCCAGGACGCGACGTTCGACGCCATCCTGGCGCGCACCCGGACTGAGATGACGGAGATGTTCAAGCACTCGATGTTCCCGTACGCGGAGATGTGCGAGCAGTACCGCGCGGCGACGTCGGAGGCCCAGGGGGCGCCGGTCGAGGTGACGTTCAACGTGGAGCCGGTGAGTCAGCTGCCGCGCTTCGACCGTCATCAGCCCGCGTTGGTCTCCGCGGCGAACGACCGGATCGAGTTCGACCTCAGCTGCAACGTCTTCGTGCTCCCGACGGACATCACCCTGGAGCTGGACTACGACACGACGCTGTTCGCCGAGGATGCCGTGTACGGCCTGCTCAACCTGTACTCGAAGATCGTGGAGAACTACGCGAAGCGGGCGGCCACGCTCGCCCGGGGGGCCGCATGAACTCCCTCCTCGGTCTGCGCGACCGGCTCACCACCGCGTCCCCGGCCGCGCGGACGAACCTGCTCGTGGAGTCGATCCTCCGAAGCCTCCGTGACGAGCTGGGCGTCGAAGAGGGCGAGCTGCATCCGCGCTCGCGCTTCGAGCACCTGGGCATCGACTCGAAGCGGGCGCTGGAGTTCAAGGAACTCCTCGAGGAGGAGCTGGGGTGCCCGCTGCGCACGACGCTCCTGTTCGACTATCCCAGCCCGGAGAGCCTGGCCGCGTACGTCGTGAGCGTCGCGTTCGGAGAACCGGCAGGCGAGGACACCGTCCGCGAGCCGCAGGACGATGGCGCAACCGCTTCACTGGACTCCATCGAAGAGCAGCTCCGGAAGAAATTGGAGAAGTACGAGCTCTGAGTCGTCCGGCCCCCGCCGCCTCAAAGAGAGAGCAAGCCACCATGCTGGAGCACTACGACGCCGTCGCGACCCTGGCCGACATCCCGGGCCTCCACGCACGCGCGATCCCTGATCACACCGCGCTCATCGCCGAGGGGCGCCGCGTTTCGTACGCCGCGCTGGAGGAGCGCAGCAACCGCGTCGCGAATGCGCTCATCGCCGAAGGCATCCCCCGTCAGGCGCGCGTCGCGATGCTGGGGACGGACAGCGAGTCCGCATACGAGCTGCTCCTGGGGTGTGCCAAGGCCGGGAGGGTGATGCTCAGCATCAACTGGCGGCTGGAGGCGGGAGAGATCGCCTACATCGTCCAGGACTCGGAGGCCGAGCTGCTGTTCATCACCCCGGAGGTGGCTCCGATGGTGGAGGCCTTCCTGCCTTCGTGCCCCCGACTGAAGCGCGTCATCCTGCTCGAGGGGTCCTCCGAGCGTTACCCGGCCTACGCAGCCTGGCGGGATGCGCACTCCGCACAGCACGAGGCCGGCCCGATCGACAAGGACGCGCCGGTCGTGCAGGTCTACACCAGCGGCACCAGCGGGAGGCCCAAGGGCGTGGTGCTGTCCCATGGGTGCTTCCTCGACGTCATCCGGGAGGTCGTGCGCTCCGGTGACGAGCTGATCCACTGGAAGGACGGCGACATCACGCTGCTCGCGCTGCCCACGTTCCACGTCGGGGGCCTGTGGTTCGGGGTCCACGGCCTGGTCAACGGCGCGACGAACGTGATCATGAAGGCGTTCACCGGCGCCGCCGCGCTGGAGCTCATCGAGAAGTACGCCATCACCAAGGTCGCCTTCGTCCCGGCGATGATCCGCTTCATGTTGTCGGAGCCGGGCAGCCGGACCGCGAACCTGTCCTCGGTGGACCAGCTCGTGTACGGCGGCTCGCCCATGCCCCGTCCGCTCCTGGAGCGTGCGCAGGGGCTGTTCAAGTGCCGCTTCACGCAGAACTACGGCCTGTCGGAGACGACCAACATGGCGGTGTTCCTGCCCTCGGCGGAGCACCTGGACCCGGCCAACCCGCGGCTCAAGTCCGCCGGCCGGCCGCTGCGGGGCGTGTCCGTGCGGATCCTCGGCCCGGATGGCAGCAGCCTGCCGCCCGGACAGGTCGGGGAGATCGCCTTCAAGACCGCGGGGCACATGCTCGAGTACTGGAAGCTCCCCGAGGAGACGCGCAAGACGCTCGTGGACGGTTGGATCCACACGGGCGACGCCGGCTACGTGGATGCGGATGGCTTCGTCTACGTCACCGACCGCATCAAGGACCTGATCATCTCCGCCGGTGAGAACATCTATCCCGCGGAGCTGGAGCGCATCCTCGTCCAGCACGAAGAGCTCGCGGACGTGGCCGTGATTGGCATCCCCGACGACCGCTGGGGCGAGCTGCCCATCGCCATCGTGGTGCGGCGTCCCGGTTCCACGGTCACCAAGGCGGACGTCATGGCGTTCGCACGCAAGCACCTGGCGAGCTTCAAGATGCTGCGCACGGTGGAGTTCGTCGACGCGCTGCCGAGGAACCCGAGCGGCAAGGTGCTGAAGCGCGTCCTGCGCGAGCCGTACTGGGCAGGCCGAGAGAAGCGCGTCAACTGACTCAAACCTCCCAGGCACGCAGGAGCCATCACGTCATGTCGCAGACCGTCCGGGAGTCAGAGAAGGTCCTCCGCATCATCGAGCGGCTGGAGAACGAGGTCGCGGTCCTGCGAAGAACCCAGGACGAGCCCATCGCCATCGTGGGCCTGAGCTGCCGCTTCCCCGGCGCGGAGGGCCCGGATGCGTACTGGTCCCTGCTCCACCGGGGCGAGCCGAGCATCACGGAGGTGCCCCCGGAGCGCTGGAACATCCAGGCGCTGTACGACGCGGACCCCGACGCGCCGGGCAAGATGTCCACGCGCTACGGCGGCTTCCTCGAACAAGTGGACCGGTTCGACGCGCCGTTCTTCGGCATCTCTCCGCGCGAGGCGGCGCTGATGGACCCGCAGCAGCGCCTCCTGCTGGAACTGTCATGGGAGGCGCTGGAGAACGCCGGGCTGTCGCCGGACGCGCTGTACGGTTCGCCGAGCGGCGTGTTCGTCGGCGTGTGTACGTCCGACTACTGCCGGATGGCGCTCCAGAACGTGGAGAACGTCACGGCCTACCTGGGGACGGGCAACGCCACGAGCGTCGCCGCCGGGAGGCTCGCGTACACCTTCGGTTTCAACGGGCCGTGCGTGTCACTGGAGACGGCGTGCTCGTCCGCGCTGGTGGCGGTGCACTACGCGGGTGAGAGCCTGCGCAAGGGGGAGTGCCGGGTCGCGCTCGCGGCCAGCGTGAACCTGATCCTCGCGCCTGAGATCACCGCGGCCTTCTCCAAGGCGCGGATGATGGCGCCGGACGGTCGCTGCAAGACGTTCGATGAGCTGGCCGATGGCTACGTGCGCTCGGAGGGGGTCGCGGTCCTCGTGCTCAAGACGCTGTCCGCGGCCAAGGCGGACGGCGACCGCATCCTGGCGGTCATCCGGGGGTCAGCCCTCAACCAGGACGGCGCGAGCTCCGGTCTGACGGTCCCCAACGGTCCGATGCAGGCGGCCCTCGTGCGCCGTGCGCTGGCGCGCGCCGGGGTGAAGCCGGCGGAGGTCGACTATGTCGAGGCCCACGGCACCGGCACCGCGCTGGGAGACCCCATCGAGGTGGGCGCGCTGGCGGAGGTCTTCGGTCCCGGCCGCCCGCAGGACCGGCCGCTCCTCTTGGGTTCGGCGAAGACCATCGTGGGCCACACGGAGATCGCCGCCGGCATGGCGGGGCTCTGCAAGGTCATCCTGTCGCTCCAGCACGAGACCGTTCCGGGCTACCCGACCCTGGGGGCGCTGAGCAGCCGCATCCCGTGGAAGGACCTCCCGGTGGCCGTCCCGCGTGAGCCCGTCGCGTGGCCCCGAGGCAAGCGGGCGCGCATCGCTGGCGTCAGCTCCTTCGGGTTCAGCGGCACCAACGCGCATCTCGTCATCGAGGAGCCACCCCGCCCTCCCCCTGCT
>NZ_RAWG01000260.1 GCF_003611735.1 Corallococcus sicarius
GGCCGGGATGGGTAAACCTCTTCCACCGGATGGCAGTGATCAGCAGAAAGCACAGGGGAGAACACCGGGGTAGGACCGGAATTTTTCCCGATTGCCCCCATGTACGCCTGATGTGGCACGCCGTAACCCACCGAAGTCCAAGGGTTTTCCCTCTCCCTCAACGCTGGCACACGCGCTGCTAAGAGCCACCGCCAGAAGCGTGCTGATCGGCCCGCGGGGCCGGTGGACAAGCAGCACTCGCCAGACATCAGTTGAACGAAGGAGAGCGGAAGATGGGAATGCGGCGCACGGGGTTCTGGACGGTGATGGGGATGCTCCTCCTGTCGGGTTGTGCTCACCAGCAGACGCTGAAGGTCGACAACGCGGAGCAGCCGTACCGCATTGGCCGTGAGGACGTGCTGGACGTGAGCGTGTGGCGTGACGCGGAGCTGTCGCGCACGGTGCCGGTGCGGCCTGACGGCTTCATCTCCGTGCCAATGATTGGAGAGATCCAGGCCGCGGGCAAGACGCCCACGGAGCTGGCGGAGGCGCTCAAGACGGGCCTGCAGCCGTACGTGCAGGAGCCCCGGGTGACGGTCATCGTCCGCGAGGTCAACAGCACCCGCGTGTTCGTGACGGGGGAAGTGGCCAACCCGGGCGCCTACCCGCTGCGCGGTCGCGTGTCGCTCTTGCAGGCCATCGCGCTGGCGGGCGGCTTCACGGACTTCGCCAACTCGGACGGCATCGTCGTCATCCGCACGGACGGCAAGGGCGGGCAGATCCCGGTGCGCTACAGCGACCTGGTCTCCCCCGAGGGTGAGAACGTCATCCTCCGCCCCGGTGACACCGTCGTCGTTCCGTGAAGCGGCGCGGGTACGGCGACAAAGACAGACAGCGGACAGGCGACATGAAGACGGGCGTGGGCGTGGGTATGGACGGGAGGGCGACGGTGAGGGGCAACTGGAAGCGGGCAGTGATCGCGGGCTGTCTCATCGCCGCGCCGGCGGCTCAGGCCGCCACCATCCTGGAGCCTCGCCTGCGCATCACGGCGGAAGAGCGCTTCGACAACGACCTGCGTCTGGGCGCCGGTGCCGGCGCTGGCGGGCAGTTCATGACGAAGCTGTCTCCCCGCCTGGGCCTGGACGTGAAGAACGAGCAGCTCACGCTGGACACGTTCTACGCCACGGACCTGCTCGCCCGTCACGGCTCCGGCAAGGTGACGTTGGATCACCGCGCGGGGTTCGGCTTCCGCGACGTGCTGTCGCGGCGGCTGCGCCTGGACGCAAGCGCCCGGGTGTTCCGCGTCACCGACCCCACGTCGCTGCCGCGTGACGGCCTGGCGCGCTCCACCTCGCCCACCTTCTATACGCAGGCGAAGGTGGGGCTGACGGGGCGCGTGACGGAGCGCATGGATGTGCGCGGCAACTACAGCTTCGAAGCGACGCGCATCATCGAGCCGGGACGGGAAGCGGGCTACGCGCACACCCCGTCGGTGGAGCTGTGGTACCGCTCCACGCGCCGGCTGTCACTGGGGGCGGAGTACCGCTACCAGGGGTTCCTGTACGCAGGGGATTACAGCCAGGCTCACGGCGCTTCGGCGGCCCTGCGCTACCGGCTGTCGCGGCCCACCACGCTCACCCTCAAGGGCGGGCCGGTGCGCTACCTGCCGTCAGAGGCTTCTCGCGGTGGGTGGATGCCTCGCGTGTCGTTGGAGCTGATGCGCGAGGGAGAGCGGTCGGAAGTGGGCTTCGCCATTGGACACGACCTGGTGGGTGCCAGCGGGTTCTCCGGCGCGGTCTGGGCGGACTACGCGTCATTGATGGCGGCGCACCGGTTCACGGCGAAGTTGTCTGCCTTTGGGGCGGCCAGCTTCTTCCGCAACGGCAGGGCGCCGGGTGAGTACTACACGGAGTGGCGTAACACCACGAACGTGTCGCAGGGCTATGCAGTGGGCGGCGGCGTCGAGTACCGGCTGAGCCGGAAGCTCGCGCTGCAAGGGGCGGTGGATCGCATCGCGCAAGTGGGCGCGGCGGACACCGCAGTGGCGGGGGACCTGACACGCAATGTGTTTGCCCTCCGTCTGGTCATGACACCTTGGTAGGGAGCATTCGAGTGCGAGGCATGGAGGAGCGGATCATGGAGCGTGGGATGACGGCGGACCAGATGCTTTCGGCGCTGTGGCGTCGCAAGGCCCTGGTGGGGGCGATCGCTGCAGCAATCTTCGTGGTGGGCGCAGCCATCGTGATGACGCGGCCAAGCATTTACGAGGCTTCCGTGGTGGTGCGCGTGGAACCGCAGCGCCCCGGTGAGGAGATGGTCCAGCGCACGGTGAGCGAGCTCATCGAACAGCGGCTGGTCACGGTGCGCCAGGAGCTGCTGGCGCGGCCGGTGCTCCAGAAGGCCATTGAAGAGATGAACCTCTACCCGGAGCTCGTCTCCGAGAAGGGCATCGAAGCGGCGGTGGAGCAGATGCGCAAGGACCTCACGGTCCGCGTGGAAGGTGAGACGGCGTTTGAATTGACCTACTCGGGTCGTGACCCGCAGGTCGTCGCGCAGGTGACCAACCGCCTGCCGGCCATCTTCTCCGAGGAGACGCTGAAGATCCGCCAGGCGCAGGCGGCCCGCGCCACCAACCTCTTCACGGAAGAGATGGTGTCCCTGGGCAAGGCGGTCTCCACCTGGGAGACGACCATCTCCCGCTTCAAGGTGGACCACCTGGGCGAGCTGCCCGAGCAGATGGAGATGAACATGCGCGGCCTGGAGCGCATCAGCGCCCAGCTGCAGACGAAGTCCGAGGAGCTGCGCTCCGCTGAAGCGCGCCGCTCCGACCTGGCCCGGGCCCGCAATGCCGCGGACAGCGAGGCGGGCCGGCTGGAGGCCGCGGAGAGCGGGCTGAACCGCACGCTCACCCAGGCCAAGACGCAGTGGACCGGGGACCACCCGGAAGTGAAGCGGATGGAGCGCGAGCTGGGCACCGTCGCCGAGCAGCGCAAGGACGCCGAGGGCCGCATGTTCGCCGAGCGCAACGAGCGCACCCGCGTCGCCTCGCTCATCACCACCATCCAGAAGGACATCGTGGACCTCCAGAAGCAGGCCGAGGCCTACCAGGCGCGGCTGAACAACACGCCCCGCTGGGCCCACGAGCTGGCCGTGATGAACCGGGACTACGAGATTGCCCGCACCAAGTACCAGAGCGTCGTCAGCCGCAAGGTGGAGGCGGAGATCGCCCAGGAGCTGGAGGCCAAGAGTGCCCAGAGCCTGTTCAACGTCATCTCGCCCGCCGGGGTGCCTTCCGCCCCGGCCCGTCCGGACCGCATGAGCGGGCTGCTCATCGCCGCCCTGATTGCCCTGGCCCTGGGTGTCCTCACCGGCACCGTCCTCGAGATGCGCGACGACAGCCTGCGCGATGGCACCGAGGTCCGCGAGCGCATCACCCTCCCTGTCCTGGCGGTGGTCCCGAACATGCAAGGCAAGACAGAGAAGCGGGTGTTGATGCCCATGGCCGGGAGCAAGAACAGCGTCTCCTCGTCCACTTCGCTGAATTAATTGCCGACCCCCTACGGAAAAGATTGGAGCACTGAGATGGATTCGACGATGGAGCGGGCCGGGAACTTCCTCCCGCGTGTGGATGAGAGTGCGGCTTCCTCGAACGCGGTGGACCGGCGGGTGGTGACGCTCACGGCCCCGGCCTCCGCGGCCGCCGAGCAGTACCGGACGCTGTACTACCGGCTGGAGCGGATGCGGGAGCAGCGCCCGATGAAGGTGGTGGCGCTCACCTCGGCCATGCCGGGCGAGGGCAAGACGGTGACGAGCGTGAACCTGGCGCTCGCCGCCGCCCGGGCGAACCCGGAGCGCCGCATCCTGCTGGTGGACGCGGACCTGCGCCGGGGCCAGGTGGCCCCCACGCTGGGCATGCGCAACAAGCTGGGCCTGTCGGAGCTGTTGGCGGGTGAGTGCGATGTGCGCGACGTGGTGCGCCGCTTCAACTCCACGCGGCTGGCGGTCATCCCCGCCGGCGCCACGCCGGAGGAGAGCACCCAGGTGCTGGCGAGCGCCCGGATGAAGCAGTTCCTCAAGGCGGTGCGCGAGGGCTTCGACGAGGTGTACGTGGACCTGCCGCCCACGCTGCCGTTCGCGGACGCGGCCATCCTCGGCCACCAGATGGACGGCGTGCTGGTGGTCATCCGCGCCAACGTCACCCCCTCCAAGGTGGTGAACCAGGCGGTGGAGCAGCTGGCGGGCGCGGCCCTCATCGGGTGCGTGCTCAACGGGGCCGAAGTGAACGCGACGCCGTACCTGAAGAACTACGTGAAGAAGTAGCAGCGGGCGAACCTTGGAGTGAGTGCGGTCTTGTGGGCCCTTCCCGTCCCCTCCTGCCGAAAGGCGGGAGGGGCGGGGGCCTGGAGCGGCGGCGGGTTGGGGTTGGAGGAGTCACGTGCTTCGCGTTTTTCATCACTACTTTTCTGCCAAGAAGTTGACGTTCTTCCTCGCCGAGAGCTCGGCGATCGCGCTGGCCTGTGTCGCGGGTGCCGCGGCCTGCGCGGCCCTCTTCGCGCCTCCGGGCACCTGGCCGCCGCTCGCCACGCTGTGGCCGACGCTGGTGGGCCTGGGCCTGGCCTTCGTCGTCACCTTCCAGTTCACGCTGTACCTGCTGGACCTGTATGACCTTCGCGTCGCGGCGGAGGACCGGACCCGCGGCTACCGCTTCCTCAAGGCCGCGGGCGTCACCGCGATGGTGGCGGGTGGGGTGATGCTGATCCTCCCGCTGGCCCTGCCGGTGGTGCTGCCCCCCGGGACGCTGCTGGGTGGCGCGATGGGCGCCCTGGCCGGCACCCTGGCGGTGCGCGTCTCCATCCGCGCCCTGGTGGGCGAGCCCGACGCGGTCCTCATCATCGGGGATGGCCGCAAGGCCCGCGCGGTGGCGAGCGCCATCGAGGCCGGTGGCGAGGGTTCCTTCCGCGTGGTGGCCCTGGTGGACCCCCGTCAGGTGGAGGAGCCGCTGGATGCGATGGCGGCGCGGCTCAACGCCTCCTACGTGGTGCAGGCCGCGGACGACATGCGCGGCGCCAACTGGGTGGAGTCGCTCTTGCGCTGCCGGCTGGACGGGCGGCGGGTGTACGAGGCGGCCGGCTTCTGCGAGCGCGTGCTGCGCCGCATCCCGGTGCAGTTCCTCCGGGCGAGCGACTTCGCCTTCGCGGATGAGATGACGGTGTCGCCGCTGCGCCGGGCCTTCAAGCGCGTGTTCGACCTGGCGGTGGCGTCGCTCCTGCTGCTCTTGGCTTCGCCCTTCCTCATCCTGGTGTCCCTGGCCATCAAGCTGGACTCCAAGGGCCCTGTGTTCTACCGGCAGGACCGCGTGGGGCTGGGTGGCAAGTCCTACCCCTTGTGGAAGTTCCGCAGCATGCGTACCGATGCGGAGAAGAACGGCGCGGTGTGGGCGCGCTCCAACGACGACCGCGTCACGCGGGTGGGCCGGTTCATCCGCCGCACGCGCATCGACGAGATTCCCCAGGTGTTCAACGTCCTGCTGGGCCACATGAGCTTCGTGGGGCCCCGTCCCGAGCGCCCGGTGTTCACCGAGCAGCTCAAGCAGCAGATTCCGTTCTACGGCGTGCGTGAGGCGGTGAAGCCGGGCATCACGGGTTGGGCGCAGATCCGCTACCCCTACGGAGCGTCGGTGGAGGACGCGCGCAACAAGCTGGAGTTCGACCTGTACTACGTGAAGAACGGGTCGCTGTTCCTGGACGTCGGCATTATCTTCCACACCGTACGGCACGTGTTGTTGGGACGCGGTGCCCGGTAGTCGGTTTCAGGTGTCTTGATTTGGATTGAAGCAACGGTCCGCGGCCTCTGGTTGTCGGGGGAGGCCGGGACGCAAGGGTGGACCATGGATTGGGATGGGCGAGGGGGTCGGAACATGGTGGGCATGGATGTGGATGCGCCGTTCGCGGAAGCGTGGAGCCAGGACGACGCACGCAAGCAGCAGAACGCCGAACGCAATGAGCTGCTTCAGGCCCCGAAGACCCGCCCGACGCGCATCGTCGCGATGGGCGGCGGCACGGGCCTCCCCATGGTGCTGCGCGGGCTGGCCCGCCGCGCGATGCCCAAGCCCGGCCAGCCCGGCGTGGACATCACCGCGGTTGTGGCGATGAGCGACGACGGCGGCAGCTCCGGCCGCCTGCGCCGCCTGCACGGCGCGCTGCCCCCCGGCGACATCCGCAACTGCCTGGTGGCGCTCGCGGGTGGCAAGAGCGCCCTGAAGGACGTGTTCCAGTACCGCTTTGGCGGCGCGAAGGGCCTCGCCGGCCACGCGGTGGGCAACCTGCTCATCGCGGCGCTCGCGGAGCTGAAGGGTGACTTCCTGGAGGCGGTGCGCCTGTCCGGTGAGCTGCTGGGTGCGCAGGGCCAGGTGCTGCCCAGCACGCTCGCGTCGGTGCAGCTGGTGGCGCAGATGCACGACGACACGGAGGTGGTGGGCGAGCGCAACATCTGCCGCGCCCACGGCCGCGTGCGCCGCGTGTCCCTGAGCCCCCGCTCGCCGCCCCCGGTGGACGGCCTGCTGGAGGCCATCTACACGGCGGACCTCATCGCGATTGGACCGGGCTCGCTGTACTCGAGCGTGCTGCCCAACCTGCTGGTGGACGGCGTGGCCCAGGCGCTCAAGGAGACGCGCGCCCTGAAGGTCATGGTCGCCAACCTCATGACGCAGCCGGGTGAGACGGACGGCATGAACTGCCTGGACCACGTGCAGGCCGTCATCGAGCACGTGGGGCCGGTGCTGGACGCGGTGCTCGTCAACGGCCGGCAGCCCACCGAGGAGTCCATCCAGCGCTATGCGCGCAAGGGCTCCTTCCTGGTGACGGCGGAGACGCGCGAGCTGCTGTCGTCCGGCGTCATCCCGGTGCAGGCGGACCTGCTCAAGGATGGGTCCAAGATCCGACACGACAGCCGCAAGGTCGCTGCCTGCCTGCTGAAGATGGCCCGCAGCGGCTTGTAGCCGCCCGTCCCCGTCACCACCTTGGTGCCCGCCTCTATGGAAGCCAGAAACCTCCGTGCCGACCCGCACGTCGTGGAAGTCAACGACCGGGCCGCCTTCATGTCCCTGGAAGCCGAGTGGAACCAGTTGGTGGAGGCCACCTCCAACGAGCTGTTCTACCGGCATGAGTTCCTGCGCCTGTGGCTGGACAACTTCGCGGCGACCTCGCGCATGCGGGTGCTGCTGCTAAGGGGGCCAGACGGCGCGCTGAGCGCCGCGCTGCCGCTGGTGGAGGAGCGCACGTCGATGTACGGCGTGCCCGTCCGGCAGCTCACCTCCGCCGCCAACGCGCACTCCTGCCGCTTCGACGTGGTGGCGAAGGACCCGGAGCTCGCCGCGGACGCGTTCCTCGCGCACCTGAAGCGCACGGGCGGCTGGGACGTGCTGCGGCTGACGGACGTGCCGGACGGTGGGGCGGGCTTCCACCTGGTGGAGGAGGCCAGGCGCCTCCAGATGCCGGTGGGCGCGTGGGAGTCCCTGCAGTCGCCGTACGTGCCGCTGCCCGCGAAGAAGGACGCGTACTTCGCGTCGCTGCCGTCCAAGTTCAAGGCCAACTGCCGCCGCCGCCGCCGCAAGCTGGAGGAGAAGGGGAAGGTCACCTTCGAGCGCGTGTCCGGTGGCCTGGACCTGGAGGGCTCGCTGGAGGAGGGGCTGCTGCTGGAGCAGAGCGGCTGGAAGGGCCAGCGCGGCACGGCCATGGCGCAGGACGGGAAGACGCGAGGCTTCTACACGGAGCTGGCGCGGGACTCGGCCTACCGCGGGCGGCTGGCGCTGTACTACCTGCGGCTGGACGGGCGCGCGGTGGCGTTCCAGTACGGCCTGGAATACGGCAAGCGCTACTTCCTGCTGAAGCCCGGCTACGACGAGAGCCTCAAGGAGTGCAGCCCCGGACAGCTCCTGATGGAGGAGGTGCTGGGGGACTGCCTGGAGCGCGGGCTCACGGAGTTCGATTTCCTGGGGCCGGACATGGTGTGGAAGCGCGACTGGACGGACCGCGTCCGCAAGCACACCTGGCTCTACGTGTTCAATGACACCGCCTTTGGGCGCGCCCTGTGCGCGGCGAAGTTCCGGTGGTTGCCTGCGGCGAAAGAGGTGGTGGCGCGATGGAAGCGGTGAAGACGTCCGACAAGCTGTTCGTTCCGTCCCTGCCCACGCTGTGGCCGGGAATGCTGCTGTCCGGCGCGCGCCCCGGGTCGCTGCCGCCGTTCTCGTCGCCCAACGCGCGCTACTTCTACTTCGCGCGCAACGCCGTCTGGTTGACGATGAAGATGCTGCGCCTGGATGGCGGTGAGGTGCTGATGCCCGCCTACCACCATGGCGTGGAGGTGGAGGCGGTGGTGGACGCCGGCGCGACGCCGCGCTTCTACCGCGTGGGCGCCCGCTGGGACGTGGACGTGGCGGACGTGGCGAAGCGCATCGGGCCGAAGACGAAGGCGCTCTACCTCATCCACTACGCGGGCTTCCCGGGGCCGACGGACGCCATGCGCAAGCTGGCGGACGAGCACGGCCTGCCGCTCATCGAGGACTGCGCGCTGTCGCTCCTGTCGTCGGATGGTTCGAGGCCGCTGGGCACCACGGGCGACGTGGGCATCTTCTGTCTCTACAAGACGCTGCCGGTGCCCAACGGGGGCGCGCTGGTCGTCAACGGCCCCCGGCAGTACAGCCTGCCGGAGCCTCCGGCGCCGCCCGTGGCGTCCACCTTCAGCCACACCGTGTCCGCGCTCCTGCAGAACCTGGAGCTGCGGGGCGGGGCGGCGGGCCGGGCCTTGCGCGGCCTGGTGCGCTCGGTGGGCCACGGCACGGTGAAGGCCGCGAGCATTGAACGGGTGGCGACGGGCACGCAGCACTTCGACCGGCGGCACGTGGACCTGGGCATGAGCCCGCTGACGAAGCGGATTGCGCTGGCGCAGGACCTGGAGGCCATCGTCGAGGCGCGCAGGCGCAACTACTTCTTCCTCCTGGGCCGGCTGCGCGACGTGTCGCCGCCGCTCTTCAACCAACTGCCGGCGGGGGTGAGCCCGCTGTTCTACCCGATGGTGGTGCAGGACAAGGACGCGCTGCTGGCGAGGCTTCGCGAGCGGGGCATCGACGCCATCGACTTCTGGAAGCGCTTCCATCCGGCGTGTGATCCGTCGGAGTTCCCGGAGGTGGCGCAGCTGCGCCGGACGATCCTGGAGATTCCCTGCCATCAGGACCTGACGCCGGAGGTGATGGCGCAGGTGGCGGACGCGGTGAGGGATGCACTGAAGGCGGAGCGCCGGCCCAGCCAGCGCACCGGGTGAATGGGATGGGGACTGGCTTCGAGGATGCAATGGCAGACGGGAGCCAGGGGGCAGTGCTTCGGGAAAGGCATCAGGGTGAGGCGGTGATCCGCGAAGATGAGTTGAGGTCCGGTCCGCAGGTCGCGCCGCGGTTGGACGTGGCGGCGGTGGGCAGTGCTTCAGAGATGTCGGGGATGCGGGCGGAGTGGAACGCGCTGTTGGACGCGAGCACCGCCGGCCCCTTCAACGCCTGGGAGTGGCTGTACCCGTGGTGCCGGCGCATCTCGCCGGACGTGCGGCCGCTGGTGCTGACGGCGAGGGACAGGCTGGGCACGCTGGTGGGGCTCTTGCCCCTGGGGCTGGAGCACCGCTGGGTGAACGGCCTGCGCGTGCGGCGCCTGGGCTTCCTGGGTGAGACGCACGTGGGCAGCGACTACCTGGACGTGGTGGCGCGCAAGGGCCGAGAGGCGGAGGTGGCCCGCGCGTTCTTCCAGGTGCTCAACGGGCTGCGCGACGAGTGGGACGTGTTGGATTTGACGGACCTGCGCGAGGGCTCGGTGACGCTGGGCGTGGCGCGCGAGGTGTTCGGCGAGGTGCGCCAGACGGAGCGCTACGTGTGCCCGTACGAGACGCTGGTGCCGGGCGAGCCGTTCGACGCGTTCCTGAAGCGCACGGGCCGCCGGGACAACTACCTGCGCCGGCGCAAGTGGCTGGAGAAGCAGGAGGGCTACCGCATCGAGCGCACGGACGCGCCCGGAGAGCTTGCCGGGCCGATGACGGACTTCTTCCGGCTGCACGCGCTGCGCTGGTCCTCGGACGGCGGGTCGCAGGGAATCAAGGGCGCCGGGGTGGAGGCGTTCCACCGGGACGCGACGCAGCTGTTGGCGGAGCGGGGCCGGCTGCGGATGTACACGATGAAGGTGGGTGGACAGGCCGTGGCTTCGGTGTACGGCATCCTCCACGGCAGCTCGTTCGTGTACTTCCAGTCCGGGTACGATCCGGCGTGGCGCAATCGCAGCGTGGGCCTGGTGCTGGTGGGCGAGACGTTCAAGGACGCCATCGAGATGGGCCTGACGGAGTACGACTTCCTGCGAGGCACGGAGTCGTACAAGGCCGACTGGGTGACGAAGCAGCGCCAGACGGTGTCGCTGCGCGTGCACGGCGCGGGCATGGGCGGCGCGTGGTTCACCCGCTCCGAGGAGCTGGCGCGGCAGACGCGCAACGCGGTGAAGCGCGTGCTGTCGGATGAGCTGGTGGAGAAGGTCCGCCGGCTGCGCCGCCAGAAGGCGGCGGTGCACTGAGAGGCAGCGCTCCTGGACGGACCGCGGTACGCACTTCTCCAGCGGGTGATCCGCTGGGCCGCCCCGGCTACGAACAGCTGGGCTGGCCCGACTGGGGTGCCTTGCCCCGACCCGTAACACCCGCGGCGCGGGCCAGCCGGTCCGCGCAGGCCGCGAGCCCGAACAGCACGTAGAAGTGCACGGCGACCAGGAAGCCCGCGAAGAGGCAGGACACCAGGTGGCCCACCACCGCCGCCGCGAGCGCCCGCACCAGCCAGCCGCGCTCCCTGTCCCGCGCAAGCGTCCACAACGGCCCGAGCGCTGCTCCGATGAAGGCCAGGAAGAGCCCCAGCCCCACGAAGCCCAGGTCCGAGATGACTTGGAGGAAGACGTTGTGCGCGGCGTACACCCGTGACTCGCTTGGCGGCCCATACAGCCGCCACGCATACGGGAAGGTGCCCGCGCCCACGCCCAGCAGCGGGTGCTCCACGCTTACCCGGGAGGCCACCGTCCAGGCCCCCACGCGGCTCATCGCCGAGGCATCCTCCTCATAGGTGCCCACCGTGCGCGTGCGGTTCCAGAAGCTCTCCGGGGAGAGCATCAGCATGGCCCCCGCGGCCACCACCACCACCAGCGTGCGGGCCAGGTTCCGCTCCAGCAGCACCCAGGTGCCCGCGGCGGCCACCAGCCCGAGGAAACCGCCGCGCGAGTAGCTCAGCACCATGGCGGTGACGGCCAGCGCCGCCGCGAGGCCGCACGTCAGCCGTACCAGCCAGGCGCTCTGCTTTCGCACGAGGAAGGCCACCGCCAGGGGCACGATGATGCCCACGCTCATCGCCATCCGGTTGGGGTCCGCGTACACGCCCACCCAGCGCGCGCGGTAGCCCTCCACCAGGTCCACGCCCGCCTGGTGCCAGGCGATGACTCCTCGTGAGGTGAAGATGGAGCCCACGATGAGCGCGAGGCACGCCCACAGCAGCCGCCGCTCCGTTGTCACCAGGTTCACCAGCGTCAGGTAGACGAGCACCCACTTGAGGAGCTCCACCGCGGCGAACTCCGTGGCGTCCAGGTGCAGCGACCAACTCAGCGAGGCGAGCACCAGGCCAGAGAAGGTGAGCAGGAGCACCCCGCGCTGCCCGTCCACCCACAGCTTCTCCCGGCGGCCCACGCGCCCGATCAGCATCAGCCCGGTGGACAGCGCTGACAGCAGCAGGGCCGGACGGAACCGGGCGAGCCCCGGAATCCACTCACCGGGGCTGATGTAGATGGCCGCCAGGAACGCGAGCAGGAATCCGAAGGCCCAGCGCCCCCGGCTCTGTACTGCCTTGCTTCCCATTCCCATCCCCGGACCTCCCCCTCGTGGAGCCAGCTTGCTGGCACCGCACGGCGAGCACTCGCACCGCCGGACGTGCTCGTCCGAAGTGCGATGGCTCCCCCGACACTTTTCATTGCCTGACGTGAGGCATGCCGGCTGACGGCCTCTCGTCACGCCCCCCCTGGGCCTGCGGCTGCTTCCGGAATCATCCGCGCGGCCTTGGTGTCCCTAATCACTCAGTTTCCGCTTTCCAACAGGGCTGCTCCCATGCGTCTTCGATTGATCACTCTCCTGCTGCTCACCTCAGGGCTGCTTGCCTCCGCTTGTGGCGGGGGCCCTTCGTCAGGGCCGCAGAGCCCCCCCAGTCCCGGGGACGCGGCCTCTCCAGGCTTCACTCCGCCGGACGGGCCGCCGGGCGCTTCCCCGTCTCCCGTGCAGGGCGCGCCCCAGACGCCCAAACCGTCCTCCTACGCGCATGAGTGGGCGGTGAGCCCCACGGGCGATGACGCGGCGGCCGGCACGGAGTCGGCACCCGTGCGGACCCTCGCCAAGGCCCTCTCCCTCGCCGGGCCGGGTGATCGCATCCGGGTGCTCGCCGGCACCTACGCCGAGCGCGTGCTCATCACCGACTCCGTCCGTGCCGGCACGGCCGAGGCTCCCATCACCCTCGAGGGCGTGGACCTGCCGCGCATCGTCCCGGGCTCCCAGCCGGGCGCGCTCGTGGCCGTGGAGCGGCCCCATTGGCTCATCAGCGGCTTCGAGATCGACGTGCAGAACAAGGCCGCCTTCGCGGTGGCCTTCTCCGGTGACACCGAGGGCACCGTGCTCTCCGACTCGGAGGTCCACCACGCCCAGTACGGGGCCGGTATCAGCTTCCACAATGGAGCGCACGGGGCCACCCTCGAGAAGAACCACATCCACCACATCTCCATCCCGAACAAGGATGCGCATGGGGTGATGATCCAGCCCACGTCGCGCAACATCACCGTGCGCGACAATGTCATTCATGACAATTCAGGGGACTCCATCCAGTGCTACAGCACGGATGGCTCCGACCCCAGTACGCCCGCGGATGGGTTGCTCATCGAAGGCAACGACCTCTACGGCAACATCGAGCAATCGATTGACATCAAGACCTGCTACAACGTCACCATCCGCCGCAACAAGATGCACAAGGCCCGCCGCCACCCGACGCTCGGAGGCAATGGCGCCATGGTGGTGCACCTGTCGGCCCGGGACGTCCTCATCGAGGAGAATGACTTCTACGACGCGGGTCTGGCCATCGGCATCGGGGGAAACCGTTACGGCCCGTACCCCTCTGGCATCGTCATCCGTCGCAATCTCATCCGGGACATGCTCACCGAGGGCGGCATGACGGGCGGGGGCTTGCAACTGGCGGTCTCGCAGGGGACCCAGTTGGTGAACAACACCTTCACCCGGTTGCCGGGGCCGGCGATCATCATGGGCAACGGTGACGGAGGGCCCACCGAAAGCCTGGTGGTGAAGAACAACATCATCGACGTGCCCCAGGCGATGCAGGTGGGAAGCCAGGCGCCCGGACTGACGACGGGCAGCAATCTCTACCGGACCGGTGCCACCTTCCTCAAGGCGGGCGCGGCCCTCAATCTCTCTCAATGGCAGGCGCAGGGGCAGGATGGCAACTCGCGTGAGGAAGCGGCCCCGCTCGATCCGAAGACCCTGTCGCCCGGGCCCGCCGCTGTCGACCGCGGCGAGCGCCTGGACCTTGAGGCATCTTGCGGTGCGGGACCGGACATCGGCGCGGTGGAGTCCAACTGTTAATGCACATCCATCATCAGTCGATCTTGCGAAGCGCTTCTCCTGCTCTCATCACTTGAGAGCGGGAGTGGGCTGTTCGCTGTCGGTGAGCGAGCAAGGGGAGTGAGGCTTGGCCTCGGACCGGGGCCTGCACGCGCATTCCGTCCCGGGGGGCGGGTGCGGAGGG
>NZ_RAWG01000261.1 GCF_003611735.1 Corallococcus sicarius
CAGGCCTGGTCCCCAGCGTTGCTGGAGCAGGGGCTCCTGCGCGGTGGCGACATCAAGGAAGCCTTCAGCCGGGCGTTCGCGCGATGACGGGACGGGGGCGCGGGCGGGGGCCCGGGTGGCGTGGCTCGCCAGCGCGCGGTGGCGCGACGGACCTTCGGTCTCACGCGCGATGCGCTGGGCCTCTTCGACGTGGGCTTCGGCGCGCTCGGTGGCCACGAGGCGCGGGCGCTGCGAGGCGCGCACCTCCTCCTTCGTGTCCTCCGTGTACTCGAAGTGGAACAGGCGCTTGACGACGAGCGTGGCGTACGCGCCCGGGGGCAGCGTGAAGGCCACGTTGACCTTGATGGCGCCGCGGTTCACGTCGTCGTTCTGCGTGCGGCCCACGACGAGCTTGTGCGGGAACATCAGGAGCGGGCGCTGCTCCTCCTTGAAGTACAGCAGCCGCTCCGCGTTCTTGATGCGCAGGTCGGCAAGCTGGAGCTTCTCCTTGCCCAGCACCCACGCCATGGCCTCCGCCACCTTCGGATCCTTGAAGGTGGTGTCCGGCCCGACGAGCGGGAACGTCGCCTCGCGCAGCGTGGCCAGGACCTCCGGGCTCGCGTCCCGGAAGTGCAGCAGCGTGCCGGCCTGGTAGCGCATGGGGAACATGTGCTCGCGCGGCAGCAGCAACTGGAGGTAGCGCCGGACGCCCTCGTTCCAGAGGTAGCTCTGGTATTCGAAGAGGATCATCGCCCGGTAGTCCGAGTCGATCTGCAGGAAGGCCCGCATCCAGTCGCCCGGCTGGTCGCGCAGGCTCTTCAGGATGCGGTGGTACTTCTTCGCGCCCTCGAAGGGCACGCGCGCGTCCCAGCGGCCCCAGTTGTCGCGCCAGAAGCCCTTCACCTTGGCGTCCTCGGTGCGATCCAGCTCCGAGGGGCGGGCGAAGTAGTTGTGCAGCGCCGCTTCGAAGTCGCCGCGGATGATGTCCTTGGCGATGAAGCCCTGGCCGTGCTTGAGCGCGCCGAAGCGCTGGCTGTCGAAGTAGTTCACGACGCCCAGGCGGTTGACCTCGGCGGTGGCCAGGTTGAGCGGCGCCAGCGAGTCGTGCGTCAGGTCGCGCACGGTGACGGAGAAGCGGTTGGACGTGATGTTGCGCGCGGAGAGCGCCTTGTCCGTGCGGCCCAGGAACTTCAGGCGCAGGTCGGGCTCCTGCATGTCCACGTCCGCGCCGTCCACCGCGATGATCTGTTCGGTGCGGCCCTGCTTGTCCTTCAGGCCGCAGTAGCTGATGGAGCCCGGCTTCAAGCCGAACTTCGTAATGAGGCGGTTGACCGCGTCAAAGGTGGACAGCTTCTGCTTGTCCATGAGGTAGACACGATGCCGCCCATTGGCGGCTTCGTCGAAGCGGTAGGACTCCTTCACGGAGAAGTCCTCGGGTTTTTGCTTGATTCGCACGACAGCCCCCTTAGCAGCGTGGACGCGCGGAATGAAGCGTTCGCGCCCGAAATGGGCATAACCTGCAACCCCATGAGACCTCTTCCCGTCCTCCTGCTCCTGGGACTCGCCGGCCTCACCGCTGGCTGTGCCACCCCACTTTCCACGATGCAGACGGCGAAGACGCTGGCGCCCGGCCAGGTCCAGGTGACGGGCAGCGTGGGGGTGTTCGCGCCGGTGGGGACCTTCGCCCAGGTGGTGGACGTAGGCATCGACCAGGGGCGGGAGGCGAAGGACGCCATCGAAGAGGGGCGCGCCTACGAGCTGTCAGAGGAGGACCAGCAGCGCCTGCTCACCGCGGGGGTCGCGCTGGTGGTGGCCCCGCCGGGCGTCAACCCGGAGCTGATGGTGCGGGTGGGCGTGCTGGACGGGCTGGACCTGGGCGGGCGCTTCAGCGGCAATTCCCTGCGGTTCGACGGCAAGGTGCGGCTGGCCCACGGGGGCGAGGACAGGAACCGCTCCTATGACCTGGCCCTGGGGCTGGGGGTGTCCAAGCACCTGTTCTCCGGGGCGGTGCTGGACGTGCTGGAGGTGGTGCAGTTGGGGGACTTCAACCGCTGGGACGTGGAGGTGCCCCTGTACATGAGCGCGGAGTACGGCGACGTGTTCAAGCTCTACGGCGCCCCCAAGTACGTCTACAGCCACACCCGCCTGGATCCGGAGCTGGTGGACTTCTCCCAGCAGGGCGCGCCGGTGACGGGCTTCGACGTGAGCCTGCCCACCACGGTGTCGAGCCACTTCGTGGGCTCCACGGTGGGGATCGCGCTGGGGTACCGCTACGTCCACATCTATGCCGAGATGACGGGCGGCTACGTCTTCTGCAAGCCGAACATCTTCGGGGCGAAGCGGGACATCGGTGGGATGACCTTCCTGCCATCCATCGGGCTGGCCTTCCGCTCGCCCGGCCCCAAGCCCGCCGCGTCGGCGGCGCCTGCTTCCCCGGGGACGGTGGCCCCGCCTTCGATATGAGCGGGGGCTCCCCGGGGACTGACCGGCCGTGCAGGGTGTTGGTGGCCAGCCCGTGGGGGGTGGACGCGAGCGTTCCTTTGGGGCAGAAGGCTCTGGTAGTGTTCGGGCCGGTGAGGATTCGCGCGTGAACCAGGCACCCGCCCCATTCCCGCCCAGGTCCGGGTCGCACCCGCGCGGGCCGCACCTGACGGGGCGGTTCGCGGACGGGACGCTGGGGGAGTTTCCCCTGGGCCCGACGACGTCGCTCGGCCGCCACCCGTCCAACACGCTCAGGCTCGTGGACCGGGAAGTGTCCAAGGAGCACGCCACCATCGAGAAGGTGGGGCGCGACTTCGTCCTGCGCGACCTGAACTCGTCCAACGGCACCTTCGTCAACGGGCGCCGGGTGACGGGGGAGATGCGGCTGCGCGACGGGGATGAGATCGCCCTGGGCTCCTCCCGGCTCGTCTTCCACAGCGGGGATGCCGCGCCGGGGCAGGGCAACAACCCGCCCACGCTGCCGGGCGTCACGGTGGTGGCGAACGCCGTCTCCATGCCGGCCTTCCTGGCGCAGATGGACCAGGTGCCGCAGAACTTCCGCCCGTCTGATCAGGTGACGGACACCGCCGCGCTGCGCCGCGACTACGAGAAGCTGCGCCTCGCGCACGAGTTCCACCGGCAGGTGAGCCTCAAGGGCAACCAGGCCGACCTGTTCGAGCAGATCCTGAAGGTGGCCTTCGAGCTGCTCGCGGCCGACCACGGCGTCATCCTGAAGGTGGGGGTGGAGGGGGAGTTCATCCCGGCGGCGGTGCACCACCGGCAGGGCAAGCAGGTGAACGTCATGCTGTCGGACACCGTGCTCAAGCGCGTGGTGGAGACGGGCAAGGCGGTGCTGACGGCGGACGCCATCATCGACGAGCGCTTCTCCGCCGCGGAGAGCATCGTGGCGCAGGGCATCCGCTCCGCCATGGCGGTGCCGCTGATGGTGAACGGCGACATCCAGGCCGTGCTGTTCCTGGACAGCCGGCAGCAGATCAACGCCTTCTCGGAGAAGGACCTGACCATCCTGTCCGGCATCGCCGCGCAGGCCGGCATCGCGCTGGAGAACGCGGCCCTGGCGGAGCAGATCCGCAACGAGGCGGTGACGCGCGCGGAGCTGTCGCGCTTCCTGTCCAAGGCGGTGGCGGACGCGGTGATCAACGGCGGCACGGAGGACCTGCGCCAGAGCCGGCTCGCGGAGGTCAGCTGCCTGTTCGCGGACATCCGCGGCTTCACCACCCTGGCGGAGAGCGACTCGCCGCAGGAGGTGGTGTCGATGCTCAACAGCTTCTTCACCGCCATGGCGGACGTGGTGTTCCGCTACGAGGGCAACCTGGACAAGTTCATCGGGGACTGCGTGATGGCGGTGTGGGGTCCGCCCTCGTCGCATCCGGATGATCCGGCCCGGGCGCTGAGGGCGGCGCTGGAGATGCAGGACGCCGTCACGGAGCTCAACCGGCAGCGGGTGCTGGACGGCAAGAAGCCCATTGAAGTGGGCATCGGCGTCAACACGGGGCAGGCCGTCGTGGGCTACATGGGCAGCGCGGAGCGGCACGAGTTCACCGCCATTGGCGACACCGTCAACACCGCGTCGCGGCTGTGCGGCATCGCCAAGAGCGGCGAGGTGCTGGCGTCGGAGGCGACGGTGCGCAAGTCCGGGCCGGGCTTCGACGTGGAGGAGCTGCCCATGCTCCAGGTGAAGGGCAAGGAGAAGGGCGTGCAGACCTTCCGCGTGCATGGCGCGGAGCTGACCACCTCCACCTCCCGCAAGGTGCGCTGAGCGTGCGCGCCATGACCACGACGCAGTCGTGCCCCAACTGCGGCACGGTGCACGACACCCGGGTGTACGTGAGCGGCCAGAAGGTGGTGTGCCGCTGCGGCATCCGCTTCGAGGTCCGCCGCGCGGACGTGTCCGGCATCCGGCCCGCCGAGCAGTCGCTCAGCCGGCCGCCGGCCCGCGTCGAAGAGGAAGGCGTCGCGGTGACGTTCACGCCGCGCCCGGTGGGAAATCCGCCGGAATCCATGTCACCTTCCGCCACTGCCGGTGTTGGGGTGGGCAGGGAGGACAGCAGGGTGGGACAGGCGACGGAGCCGAGCGACGCACCTTCGGGAGCCCCGGCCATGGCCGGTCCGGCTCCTGAGGCCGTGCGCGCGGAGTCCGCTGCCGGGTCCCCGGGGGGCACTGCGATGAACGTCCTGAGACCGGATGGCGTGGGCAAGTCGGGTGAAGGTGAGACGCCGGTTTCGCTCGCGCCGGCCGCGGAGGAGGGCCCGCGGGCGCACACGTCCGGGGTGGCGCTGCCGTCGTCGAAGCCGGAGCCCAGGGACCCGGCCCAGGACGAGGCCACGGTGCTGCGCCCGCCGGCGCCCGCCCGTCAGCCCCGGCCCCCGCTGGACACCGGCTTCCAGGTGGAGAACGCGGAGACGGTGGTGTCGGGGGCGAAGCCCCAGCTTCCGGGCCTGGAGCTGCTGGAGGTGCTGGGGCGCGGCGGCATGGGCGAGGTGTGGCTCGCGCGGCAGCAGTCCCTGGGCCGCACGGTGGCGGTGAAGCTGCTGCCGCCCCGGCTGGCGAAGGACGCGGAGTTCGTGTCGCGCTTCGACAAGGAGGCCACGGCGCTCGCGGCCCTGAGCCACCCCAACATCGTGCAGATCATCGACCGGGGCGTGGCGGGCGAGCACTACTACTTCGTGATGGAGTACGTGGAGGGCCAGTCGCTGCGGCACGCGCTGAGCGGCGCGGATCCGATGCCGCCCCAGCAGGCGCTGAAGGTGCTGCTGCAGGTGGCGCGCGCGGTGGAGTGCGCGCACGACAAGAACATCATCCACCGCGACCTCAAGCCGGAGAACATCCTGCTGGACGGGCGGCAGCACGCGAAGGTGGCGGACTTCGGGCTCGCGGGCATCCGCCAGCCGGACTCCCAGAAGCAGCTCACCGCCACGGCGGTGGCCATGGGCACGCTCAACTACATGGCCCCGGAGCAGCGCCGGGACGCGAAGAACGTGGACGGCCGGGCGGACCTCTTCTCGCTGGGCGTGATGATGTACGAGGCGCTCACCGGCGAGCTGCCCGTGGGCCGCTTCAAGCTGCCGTCCCAGCGCGTGCGCGGCCTGGACCCGCGCGTGGATCCGGTGGTGGAGCGCCTGCTGGAGACGGACCGCGAGGCGCGCTACGCCACCGCGAGCGAGGTGTGCGAGGCGCTGGAGGCCCTGGTGTCGTCCTCGTCGTCGCCGCACGTGGCGCCGGCGTCGGAGCTGGCACGGGCTCGCGCGGACCTGGCGCACACGGGCCGGGGCGTGTCGAGGCCCGAGACCGTCATCCTGGACAAGCTCCACGCGGGCTGGGGCCGGGTGCGCACCGGCCTGTCCGTGGTGGGGGGGCTGGCGCTCCTGGGCTTCGCGGTGCGCGCCTTCGTGGGGCCGGTGAGCCTGCACCTGGGCCAGGACGACAAGTACGTCCTGGGCCCCCAGGGCCTGAAGGTGAAGCCGGGGCAGGGGCACTGGCCGCCCAACACGGAGGGCGAGGTGTTCGCCGGCCTCAAGCTCACGCCGCCCACCGGCAACGGCACGGCCTCCACGCTGGAGGTGGGGTTCGAGCAGGGCACCGAGGAGCTCAACGTCCACAGCGGCAACTGGCGCATGCAGGATGGCGAGCTGCAGGTGGAGCAGGGCGGCATGGAGACGGACGGCAACCGGCTGGTGCCGCGCGCCTACCTGGCCCACCGCTACTTCATCAGCGACGACTTCACGGCGGAGGTGCTGATGGACGTGAAGCCGCTGGGCCGGGAGTTCTCCGTGGAGGAGGACGCGCAGCACTTCGGCGAGCTGGCGTTCCGCATCCGTGACGTGCAGGTGTCCGTCTTCGCCATCCCGGACGTGGGCATGCGCCTGTCGTGGCGCTACATCTCCTCCGAGGACGGGCGCGAAGTGGTGGGCAACAGCGCCGACGACACCCGCAACCTCGTCGGGGATGAGATGCCGCTGCCCCGGCATGGCCCGCTGCTGGTGCGCCTGGAGCTCAAGAAGCAGAAGAACGGCGTGCGGGTGGACGCCTTCCTCAACAAGAAGCGCTTCGCCACCAAGATCCTCCCGGGCTTCGAGGGCCGCGTGGGCAAGCTGGCGCTGGGGTGCCGCAACCTCAAGTGCACGTTTGATGACCTGAAGGTGGTGAGCCCGCTGCAGGCACGGCCGGTGCGCCGCGTCGCCGCGGGCGCCGAGTAGCCCCTCCCCCGGGGAGGGGCTTGCCGCCCCACCGGCCCGTTTCCATCTTGCTCCCGCCGGGCTCCGCGTTCGCGGGGCCGTCCGGCTCCCGGGTGGGGGTGAGCATGGGCATGGACCTGGGGAGACTCCTGTGGGTGCCGGCGTGCGCGGCGGGCCTCGCCGTGGTGCTGCTGGCGGCGTTCGCCATTGGACGGACGCCGTCGCGGACCATGCCGCACTGGCTGCTCGCGGGCTTCGGGGCGCTGTCCCTGGGGCTGGTGCTCTTCGTCCCGTGGCTGCGAGGGGCGCCCCTGGTGCTCGTCTCACCGGACGTGCTCGTCAAGGCGGTGGGCGGGGCGCTGCTGGTGCTCGCCGCCGGGGTGTCGGCGCGGGGCGCGCGGGTGCGGCTGCGGGCGGAGGCGCTGCTGGGCACCGCGCCGGTGCCCCTGGACGAAGCGGTGGCGGCCCTGCGTGCGGGGCGCTCCCCGGGCTTCGGCGTGTACCGGGGACGGCTGGAGTCCCCGGAGACGCTGGTGTCGCCGGGCGGCGTGCCGTGTGCCTTCTACGACGCGGCGGTGCACGCGGTGGGCGCCCACGGCCGCAAGGGGCCGCTCTTGTCGCGCGAGCGCGCCTATTCGCCGGTGTTGATGCTCCGGGGGGAGCGCACGCGGGCGTCGGTGGGCTTCGCGCCGTCGGGGCTGCTGGCCCCGGTGGAGGTGCGCCGGTGCGTGGCGGCGCCCGCGCTCACGAAGGCGGAGCTGCTGGGTCCGCCCGCGGAGGCGCTGTCCTGGGAGCGCGTGGGCACTCCGGGGGAGGCGTGCTGGGTGGTGGGGGAGCTGCGGCGCGGGCCCCGCGACGGCACCTACGAGCTGCGCGGTCGCGGAGGGCGTCCGGCGCTGCTGGTGCTGGGGGGCGAGGCCACGGGCACCGGCGGGGTGCTGTCCCGCCGGGCCTGGAGGCACTTCGCGGCGGCCGGGGCGCTGTCCCTGGCCGCCGTCTTCATGCTCGCCCGGACCCTCTGAAGGGCCCGGACGGGAACAGCATCAGCCGACGTCCACCTGGCAGGTGTTGCGGCAGCCGTCGCGGTCGTTGGTGTTCGCGTCGTCGCAGGTCTCACCGAAGTCGAACTGGGTGACGCCGTCGCCGCAGCGGGCGTTCCAGATGCAGGTGAGGCTGCACTTGTTGTAGCCGGGCCCGTTGAGGTTGCCCTTGTCGCACTGCTCGCCCACGTCGACGGCGCCGTTGCCGCAGGTGGACTTGCACTCGGTGCGCTGGGTCTCGAAGTTGTTCAGGGTCAGCTTGTACGAGGAGCCCGTGATGTGGCGCTCCGCCTGGAACACGACGACCTCGTAGATCTTGCCCTTCACCAGCCCCAGGTCACTGACGGTGGTGGCATTCGCCAGCGACACCTGGCCGTCCAGCGGGCCGTGGACGCCGCCCAGGTCCAGGGCGAGCTTGCCGTTGATGTACACGAACACGTCGTCGTCACCACGGAAGCTCAGGACCTCGGTGCCCTTGAACTCGAACCAGTAGCGCGCCTCGCTGGTGAAGCTGAAGTTGCGCGCGATGCCGTTGCCGTCGTTCTGCTTGTTCTCCTGCATCGAGGCCACCCAGCCGAGGGCGTCGAGCGGGAAGAAGCTCTGGTTGTCGAACACGTAGGAGCCGGTGCCCTGCTTGTTCAGCTTCAGCGTGCTGACCACCGTCTTGTTGACGCCCGGGACGTCGCGGTACCACTGGTCGAAGGCCGTCTTGCCGTGGGTGGTGTTGGAGGCGACGCCGGCCTTGGCGTAGGTAGGCTTCAGGTTGGTGAGCGTGGAGGTGTACAGCGGGCCAACGATGCCCGTCTCCCCGCCGTTGGCGTCGTCGAAGTCCGGGTGGGTGGTGGCGGGGTAGGCGCCGCCGACGGGCTGGTTCTTGCCGCGGAAGTCACGGTAGACGACGGGGACCTCCACGGAAGCCGGCGGGGACTCGGTGATGCGGGTGCAGGCGAAGCCTTCCTCCAGCTTGCACGTGCTCGAGCAGCCGTCGTTGGCGCGGACGTTGCCGTCATCGCACTGCTCGGTGGTGTCACCCGGGAGGATGACGCCGTCGCCGCAGATGGCCTGGCAGGCGCCGTTCACGCACTTGGGCTCCAGCACGCAGAGCGGCGAGCAGCCGTCGCCCATGTCGTTGTTGCCGTCGTCGCACTGCTCGGTGCCTTCCTTCTTGTTGTCACCGCAGGTGGTCCGGACGCACGGCTTGCCCGGCTCGCACTTGTAGCCCGGCTCCAGGCGGCAGATGTCGCTGCAGCCGTCGCCCTTGGCGGCGTTGCCGTCCTCGCACTCCTCCTCGCCCGCGATGATGGAGTCGCCACACTGGGCCGCCCGGCAGCGCTGACCCTGGAACGGGCAGGACCAGCCCTGCTCAACGACCTTGCAGTTCGCGGAGCAGCCGTCGCCGTCCGCCTTGTTCCGGTCGTCGCACACCTCGCCCGTCACCCCGGCGTCCGTCACTTCGCCCGGCTCCACGAGGCCGTTGCCGCACGCCGTCGCGACCACGCACTTGTTGCCCGGCGTCGGACACTCGAAGCCGTCCTCCACCTGCGTGCAGTCGCTCTTGCAGCCGTCACCGCTGATGGTGTTGCCGTCGTCACAGGCTTCGGTGGAGTGCTTCTTTCCGTCGGCACAGACCGCGGGACCTTCGACAGGGCCTCCGTCCGGGCCGGCGTCCGTGACGGGGGTGCCACCGTCCTCGTCCGGGTCCTCGCTACCCGGGCAGGCCGTCAGTGTGAGCAGTAACGAGGCGAGCACGAGGCCCGTGAATCTGAAGCGAGAGGAGGAATGTTTCAGCATGCGACGGATGCTGGAAGGCCGTACCCCCGGGTGTCAATGAGAACAGGTGCCTTTGTACCCAGGCGGCGCGTGAACATGCAGAAAGCCCGTACCCCTGTACGGTTGTGCGGACTTCCTGCCTTTCTTCCTCGCTGAAGCGCCTACATCGACTCCAGTTCTCGCCCCTTGGTCTCCTTGATGTAGCGGGCGGCGAAGAAGGCGGAGAACACGGCGGCGGCGGCATACAGGCCGTAGGCCCAGCCCAGTCCGAGGGCCTTGAGCGACGGGAACGTGGCCGACACGGCGAAGTTGGCCAGCCACTGCATCATGGCCGCGACGGACAGCGCGATGGCGCGGATGCGGTTGGGGAACATCTCGCCCAGGAGCACCCAGACGACGGGGCCCCACGAGAAGCCGAAGAAGACGACGTAGAGGTTGGCGGCGATGAGCGCCGTCGTGCCGGCGGCGCCCTGCAACGCGGGCTTGCCCGCGGCGTCCAGGGGCGCGGTGCCGAAGAGGTACGCCAGCAGGCCCAGCGTGAGCGCCATGCCGACGGAGCCGATGATGAGCAGTGGCTTGCGGCCCAGCCTGTCCACGAAGACGATGGCGACGAGGGTGGTGACGATGTTGGTGACGCTGGTGATGACGGTGATGATCAGCGAGTCCTGCTCGGAGAAGCCCACCGCCTGCCAGAGGACGCTGGAGTAGTAGAAGATGACGTTGATGCCCACGAACTGCTGGAGCATCGCGAGCACGATGCCGATCCACACGATGGGCTGGAGGCCGAGCCGGCCGCCCTTCAGGTCCGCCAGGCGTGGCGTGTAGTGGGCGCGCAGCGAGTTGCGGATCTCCACGACCTTGGAGGGCGCGGTGTCCCCCTCGATGTCGCGCAGGACGGTGAGGGCTTCCTGCTCACGGCCCTTGGCCACCAGGTAGCGGGGGGACTCGGGGATGAAGATCGCGCCCAGGCCGTAGAGGAGGGCGGGCGGCAGGCCGCTGAAGAACATCCAGCGCCACGCGGTGATGCCGAACAAGCCCGGGTTGGAAGCCGAGCCCGCCGCCCACGCGATGGCGAAGTCCCCCATCAGGGCCATGAAGATGCCCACCACGATGGCCAGCTGTTGCAGCGACGCGAGCCGCCCGCGCAGGTGCGCCGGGGCGATCTCCGCGATGTACGCGGGCACGACGACGCTCGCGGCGCCCACGCCCAGGCCGCCCACCAGCCGCCAGAAGCTCAGGTCCCACAGCGAGAACGCGAACCCGGAACCCAGGGAGCTGAGGGTGAACATGACGGAGGCGACGATCATCGAGCGCGTGCGGCCATGGCGGTCCGCGACGTGTCCCGCGGAGAAGGCGCCAATCGCCGAGCCGATCAACGCGGACGACACCGTCAGGCCCAGCGCCCAGCTGCTCGCGGCGAACTCCGCTTGAAGGGCGCCGACGGTGCCGTTGATGACGGCCGTGTCGAAGCCGAAGAGGAAGCCGCCGATCGCGGCCACCACGGAGATGATGATGATCCGGCCGGCATGTGTCTCCGGCTGCTCGGTGGGGCGCCTGCCGGCCGGGGCATCGAGGACATCCGCCATGACGTGCTCCTTCCCAAGGGGCACGTCCTGCACGGGGAACCCGGAGAGCCGCAGTCCCTGCCTCCCGGTGTCCGGCCCTCGCGGTTCGCACAACGGCCCATGGGAGAGGTGGCCTTCGCCCCTGTTGGAGGGCACCCTCGGGCACCGCATCGCTGGACCGTCTGCCCGCTGGGGGACGGAGTGCGGCCAGGACAGGCGACGCGCCCTCAGCCCTCTTCTGCCAGGCCGTACTCCTTGAGCTTGCGGGCCAGCGTGTTGCGGCCGATCTCCAGCGTCCGCGCCGCCGCGGTGCGGTTGCCCTTCACCGCCTCCAGCACGCGCAGGATGTGCTGGCGCTCCACTTCGGCCAGCGGCAGCAGGAGCGGGGGTTCACCCGCGCCCTTCAAGGCCGGGGCTTCCGGAGGCAGGGGCGCCGCGGGGGAGGGCGCCCGGTCGAGCGAGGGCAGGGGCAGGTGCTCCTCCAGGATCTCCCCCTCCGACAGCACGACGGCGCTCTCGATGCAGTTCTCCAGCTCGCGCACGTTGCCGGGCCAGCGGTAGCGCTTGAGGCGCTCCAGTGCGGCGACGCTCAGGCGCGGCGGGGTGAGGCGGTGGCGCCGGGCGGCGGTGGCGATGAAGTGGCGCGCGAGCCGCTCGATGTCCTCCGCGCCGCGCTCGCGCAGCGGGGGCAGGAGCAGCTCCACGACCTTGATGCGGTAGTAGAGGTCCTCGCGGAACTTCCCTTCCGCCACCATGCGGGGCAGGTCGCGGTGGGTGGCCGCGACGATGCGCACGTCCACCTTGACGGGCTGCGTGCCGCCCACGCGCTCGAACTCGCGGTCCTGCAGCACGCGCAGCAGCTTGCCCTGCACGGCCTGGGGCAGCTCCCCCAATTCGTCGATGAAGACCGTGCCGCCGTCGGCCGCCTCGAACTTGCCGGGCACGCGGTGGTCCGCGCCGGTGAAGGCGCCCTTCTCATGTCCGAACAGCTCGTTCTCGATGAGGGACGCGGGCAGCGCCGCGCAGTCCACCTTCACGAAGGGCTTGTCGCGGCGGGGGCCGTTGACGTGGATGGCGCGCGCGAAGAGCTCCTTGCCGCAGCCGCTCTCCCCGCGCAGCAGCACCGTGGCGTCCGTGGGCGCGGCCTTCTGCACCAGGCGGTAGAGGGCCTTGAGGGGCGGAGCCTCGCCGATGATGCGGTTGAAGAAGTAGCCCACCGGGGCCTGCGGCTGATCCTTCGCGCGCTGGAGTTCCTGGTAGAGGCTCGTCGTCTGGAGCGCGGTGCTCACCTGGGCGGCGATGGCGGTGAGCCGCTGGGTGTCGTCCTCGGTGAAGGGCCCACCGCCCCGGCGGTTGAGCACCTGGAGCACGCCGTACACGGCGCCGGCCGCGTCGCGCAGCGGCACCGCGGCGAGGCTGATGGTGCGGTAGCCCGTCATCCGGTCGATGTCCGCGAAGAAGCGGCGCTCGCCGCGCGGATCCGGCACGTGCACGGGCTCGCCGGACTCCGCCACGTAGCCGGCCACGCCCTGGCCCAGCTTCACGCGGATCTGCGCGACCTCCGGCAGGTGCGCCGCGCGGCTGAACAGCTCGCGGCGCGCGGGGTCCAACAGCCACAGCGTGCCGCGGTCCGCCTGGAGCGTGATGGCGATGCGGTCCACCAGCGTCTGGAGGAAGGCATCCAGGTCCACCTCGCGCCCGACGAGCGCGCCGAACGGGAGCAGGACCTGCGTGACATCCGGCGGGGACGGGGGCATGGCGGCGGGCAGCGGCGGCAGCGTGAAGGGCTCGCCCTGCACTGTAGCGCAGGGCTCGGGGCTCGGCAGGTTCATGCGCCCGCCGCGCGGCCCAGGAGCATCCGCTGGCCCTCGCGCGCGGGCTCGGTGAAGGGGAACAGGCCGCGCGCCTGCTGCGCCATGTCCTCCAGCAGGTCGTCCGCGTGCGCGGGGTCATGGTGGAAGAGGAAGAGCCGCCCGGCGTGCAGGTCCTTGGCCACCTTGGCCGCGTCCATCATCGTCGAGTGGCCCCAGCCCTTCTTGGACATGCCCTTCTTCCCCTCGTACTCGTCGGGCGTGTACTGCGCGTCCAGGCACAGCGCGTCCGCGCCCTCGAAGTGGCGCGCCACGTCCGACGTGAGCCGCTCCGGCAACTCCACGTCCGTGGCGTAGACGAACGAGTGCCCGTCCGCTTCCACGCGATAGGCCATGCACCCGTCCGGGTGCGGCACGTCGATGGGCGTCACCTTGAACGGGCCCACCTCCACCGTCTGGCCGTGCAGCGCCGCGCTGAAGGTCATCTTCGAGCGCATCGTGGACAGCGGCACCGGGAACTGCGGCGGGCGCATCTGCTGCGACAGCGTGGACTCCAGCGCCTGCGCGCCGTTGGCGCCCGGGCCGTACAGCGTCAGCGACGTGGTGGGCAGGTACGCGGGCGTGAAGAAGGGGAAGCCCTGCACGTGGTCCCAGTGCAGGTGCGAGAAGAACATCGTCACCTTCTGGGGCGCGCCCTCGCGCATCATCACCTCGCCCAGGGTGCGGATGCCCGTGCCCGCGTCGAGGATCAGCCGCTCGCCCTGGCTCGTCACCTCCACGCACGCGGTGTTGCCACCGATGCGCGAGCCCGACACCGCGATGCTGCCTCGAACGCCAAAGAACCGGATTTCCATGATGTTCCTCCTGATGCTTCCGGCACCCCGGGGGCGCCCTGACACGAGGGGGACAGAGCACGTCCGGTGCCAGGGCCAAGGGGCTGGAATCACTGGGGGTG
>NZ_RAWG01000262.1 GCF_003611735.1 Corallococcus sicarius
GGGCAGCGGCGCGCCCACCTCCCCGCCCTCCACCAGGCCCCACACCTCCAGCAGGTCCGCGAAGTCCATGCCCTCCGGCACCGCGTGCTCCACGACGACGCCCTCGGCCCGCAGCGTCGTGGTGAAGCGCTCGAGGAGCTGACGCGTGGACGCGTCGGCCCTGAACAGCGAGCCCAGGGGACCCAGCGTGTCCGCCCACGCCACCCGCAGGCCCTTGAGGGCCCGGGGCTGCGCGGCGCCCAGCGGCGCGACGGGCGGCACCTCCGGGTTGCGCGGATCCGCCCCCTCGATGAGGGACAGGATGAGCCGCAGGTCCGCCACCGAGCGCGCCAGCGGACCGGAGCACGCCATGTGGCGCACGTGGCGAGGACCGTCGGGCAGGTCGGGGACGTGGCCCGCGCTGGAGACGCGGTGCTCCGTGGGCTTGATGCCGACGATGCCGCAGAAGTGCGCTGGCAGCCGGATGGAGCCGCCAATGTCGCTGCCCACCTCGAAGGGGGTGAGGCCCGCCGCGACCGCCGCCGCCGCGCCACCGCTGGAGCCGCCCGGCGTGCGCCCCAGGTCATGCGGGTTGTTCGCCCGGCCCAGCAGCGGCCCGTGCGTCTGGTAGTCCGACGCGAACGGCGGCAGGTTCGTCTTGCCCCAGAGGATGGCGCCCGCGGCCTTGAGCCGGGCCACCACGGTCGCGTCCTCGGAGGGCACGTACCCGGCCAGGTTCGGATGGCCGGACGTCGTGCGCAGGCCCGCGGTGCTCCACGCATCCTTCAGGGTGAAGGGCACGCCGTGCAGCGGCCCCCACAGCTCTCCTCGCGCGAGCGCGGCGTCCGCCTGGGCGGCGCGTTCGCGGGCCCGCGCCTCGTCCCACGTCACCACGGCGTTGAGCGCGGGGTTGTGCTGATGGGCCCGGGACAGGAAGGCGTCCAGCACCTCCACCGCGGAGACCTGGCGGGCGCGAAGGGCCGCGGCCAGCTCCGTGGTCGTCAGGGACACGAGCGCTCGCGCGCCCCCGGACAACCCCGACTCCTGCGACGAGACGGAAGACTCCATGTGCACACCCCCAGCTTCCGGAGGATTTCTAGCAGCTCTTCCCAGCTACCGGACAGGGAGGGCCGGGGTCACCACGTAGGCGTTCGCCGCGGCGTTCACCTTCACCCGCGGCGGGCGGCGCTGGGATTCGAACCACCGGTAGCCGGGCTCCAGGCCGCGCCAGAAGGCCTTCCGCGAATCCGTCACACCGGGCAGGGACTCCAGGGCCGCGAGCCCCGCCGCATCCAACCGGCGTGGGAAGATGTGCACCGGCACGTCGCGCCCCATGCGCGTCCGGGCCTCGGACACCATCACGTACAGGGCTTCAATGGGCCCGTCCTCGATGGCCAGGCAGCCGATGCTCACGCAGTTGCCGTGGATGTAGATGTCGCCGCCCGGCTGCGCGGCCCCCAGCTTCCGGTCGAGCGCGTTCGGGTAGCTCACGCGCATCGACAGGTGGAAGGCGCTCTTCGGGTTGAAGAGGTCCACCGTGTAGAAGCCCTCCGGCACCTGTTCGTCCCCCATGGCCCGCTTGGGGCCCACGTCGCCGGACGCCGCGCAGATGGGGAAGGTGCGCACCTTCACCAGGGGCTTGCCCCGGGGGCCCGCCCAGACCTCCAGCTCGCGCTCGACCTTGAAGGCCCGCAGGTAGAGCTCCTCCGGCGGCCAGGACAGCCCCGCCTCCTTGAAGCTCCGGACGATTCCGGCCGTTTGATGCTTCCGGGCACCCTCGACGCGGTCCCCGGCGTGCGCGCACACCGAGGCCAACAGGACACCCCACAGCGGCAGGACCTTCATGGGCGGACGGCTCCTCTCCCGGGTTCGGCAGGGATTTCCCGGGGACTTCCGGGAGTTGGACGCCCAGGCCGCGTCAAGCGGTCCCCGGGCAGGGGTGGCAGGCGAACAGGCTACAGGGAGGGTCCCACCCCTGGCCCCCTGCTTGCCAAGCTGCTAGCAAGCGGTACGTGGGCCTTCTGGACGACGTTCAGCGTGACGGCGATGGAAACCAGGGCCTGCCCGGTGTTCTCATCTCCAACGTGCACCATGGCGAGCAGGGGCCGCCGGTGTACGTGACGACCGAAGCTCCCCGCCCCGTGCCGTTCCGGCCTTTTGCCTAAGAATGAATGACTCCCTCGAGACCCTCCTCGCCGACGGCATCATTGACGCCGTCATCGGCCAGCTGAAGACGGGCAAGGAGGCAGAGGTGTGGCTTGTCCAGCACGCCGGCCAGGTGGTCGCTGCGAAGCTGTACAAGGAGCGCCACGAGCGCAACTTCCGCAACAACTCCGGCTACAAGGAAGGCCGTGAGGTGCGCAACTCGCGCACCCGCCGCGCCATGGAGAAGGGCAGCCGCTTCGGGCAGGCCGCCGCGGAAGAGGCCTGGAAGAACGCCGAGGCCGACTCGCTCTACAAGCTGCACGCGCAGGGCGTCCGCGTCCCCACCCCCGTGCTGTTCTACGAAGGCATCCTCCTGATGGAGCTGGTGCTGGACGAGCAGGGCCAGCCCGCGCCCCGGCTGGTGGAGGCCCCGCCCCTCACGCCCGAGGAGGCCGAGGCCGTCTACCTGGACCTGCGCGGGCAGGTGATTCGCACCTTGTGCGCGGATCTCATCCACGGAGACCTGTCGCCCTACAACATCCTGATGAGTGGGAACGGGCCGACGCTCATCGACTTCCCGCAGACGGTGGCGGCGGCGCGCAACAGCCAGGCGGAGTTCTACTTCCGGCGCGACCTGGACAATGTCCGGGAGTTCCTCACGGGCATCTCGCCCCGGTTGGAGAGCCGCTCGGGGGACACGGGCGAAATCTGGAACGCGTACGTGCGCCGCGACCTGACGCCGGAGTTCTCGCCGTCGGGGACGTTCCGCGAGCCTCCCCGTCGCCAGGGGGCGCAGGGTCGCCCGGGTGGCCGGGCGGAGCGCTTCGGGCAGGAGGGGCGCGGCGACCTGCGCGCGGCCCCGGCGCCCGTGGCCGCGGTGGCGTTGGAGGAGGGCGTCAGCGCGGAGGAGGCGGAGCTGCGCGCGCTGGAGGCCCTGGTGTTGCGACAGGGTGGCGGTGAGCGCGGACGGCCGGTCGTCACGTCGAGCCCGCGCGATGGACGGCGGCGTGGAGGATTCGGTGGCAAGCCGCCGCCGCGCACCGGCAGTGCTCCCCGGCCCGGGAACGCGGGACCGCAGCAGGGTGCGGCGGCGCGTCCGCAGCAGGGCGGTGGTGCACGGCCCGGTGGGAACAACGGACGTCCGCAGCAGGGCGGGCCGCGCGCCGGGAACGGTGCCCCCGTGGCACAGGGCGCGAATGTGGCAGGTGATGCGCGCACGAATGGCCGGCCCCCGCAGGGTGGCGGGCCGCGCAACGGGAACCCGCAGCAGCGCGCGCCGAACGAGCCGCGCCGTGATGGGCGTCCGCCGCGTCAGCCGAACGGTGATGCCCGCGTGAATGGCCCGTCGCAGCCGCAGAATGGCAGTGCGCGCATGAACGGCGCACCGTCGGGCGGCGAGCCGCGCATGAATGGCGCACCGTCGGGTGGCGAGCCGCGCATGAATGGCCGCCCTCCCCGGGGTGAGCCCCGCGCGAACGGCCGGCCTCCGCAGGGCGGCGAGCCCCGGATGGACGGCGCGCAGCAGAATGGCAATGCGCGGATGAATGGCCGGCCGCAGCAGGGCGGCGAGCCCCGCACGGACGGCGTGCAGCAGAACGGCCGGTCGCAGCAGGGCCGTGGAGCCCGGACGGACGAGCAGCCCGCGCAGCACGGCGAGCCGCGCATGAACGGCCGGTCCCAGCAGAACGGTGGCGCCAGGACCGAGGGACAGCCCGCTCAGCACGGTGCGCCGCGCACGCACGACCGGTCGTCGGAGAACGGTTCCCGGACGGAGGGGCCGCCAGCACGACAGCACGGCGAGTCCCGTGCGAATGGCCGGCAGCAGAACACCGGCTTCGCCCAGGAGCCCCTGCCGCAACAGGACAGCGAGCCCCGGAGGAACAACCGGTCGCAGCCGCGGAACGGCGAGCCGCGCATGAACGGCCGGTCGTCGCAGAACGGCGACTCTGGCACGAATGGCCCGCAGCAGAACGCCGAGCCCCGCATGAATGGCCGGGCTTCCCAGCAGAACAGCGAGCCCCGCATGAGCAACCGGACTCCGCAGCACGGCGACTCCGGCAACGGGGGTCCACCACAGCACGGTGAGCCGCGCACGAATGGTCGGTCGCAGCAGAATGGCGAGTCGCGTGCGAATGGCCCGCAGCAGAACGGCGAGCCGCGCACGAACAACCGGGCTCCCCAGCAGCACGCTGAGTCCAGCTCGAACGCGTCGCCGCAGGGCGAGCCGCGCACCAACGGCCGCCCGCCGCGTGGACAGCGCACGCCGAACGCCGAAGCCGGTGACGCATCCTTCGCGCCCCCGAAGAACGGTGCTCCCGGCGGTGACAACCGCCGCCAGCGCGCGCAGGACACCGAGCCCCAGAACGGACGCGGCGCCCAGTCCGCGCCCCATGAGGCGCGCGACAACGCACCCCGGATGCCGCGTCAGGCCCCGGAGCGTGGCGCGGGACGCCCCAGTCGTGGCGGCTCGCCCCAGGTGAGCTACGTGGGCCGTTCGCCCGCGTCCGCCTCCTCCAACCGGGGCCCCGAGACGGGCTCGTAGTCCCCTGGCCCACCGGGCAGGACGGCGCGGACGCACGACGTCCGCGCCCTCCCCTACTCCGCCTTCACCACCGGCTCCCGCGCCAGCTCCTCGCGGAAGAAGCGGCTGCCCTGCGCGAGCGTCGCCATGTACGGCCGCACATCCTCGCGGGCCTCCGCGCCCAGCGCCGCGAACGGCGTCACGTGCGCGTCCGGCACATAGCGGAACGTCAGGTTGATGCGCCGCGTGCGGAAGTCCGGCAGCTCCGGCGGCATGACGTGCCCCGCGCGCGTGTCCACCCGCTGCACCCGGTGGAACGTCTGCTCCTTCCACTGCGCGCCGCCGAACAGCTGCAACGAGCCGTCATCCAACCACTGCTCCAGCACCACCGCGTCGCGCTCGCCCGGCCGTGACGACGTGACGAACTGGATGAGCGCGCGCTCGCCGAATGACAGCGACGCCACCGGCCCGGGCTCGAAGTCCTTGTGCTCGCCCACGCGCGCGGTGTCCACCCAGCGCCCGTCCTCCAGCCGGCTGCCGTAGAAGTTCACGAGGCACGTGTTGAGGTGCCAGCCCTGCGGCATGTCCGGGCCCCGGAACATCCGCCGCGCCAGCGCCTCCACCTTCGCGACCTGCCGCTCCAGCACCGCCGGGAAGGGCTCCGCCTTCACGCAGCGGTCCTTCACGCCCTTGGGCGGCCGGTAGTAGTCGAGGCACGCGAACTGCCAGTTGCCCAGCCAGTACACCGGCCGCAAGAGCCGCCGCTGCGTCTGCCCCTCCGGCGGCGGGAAGTGCTTCGAATAGCGCTCCTCCCACAGCGGGTGCAGCGTGCCCAGCCACGCGAGGATCTCCGCGCGGTCCGCCGCCGCGAGGAAGCTCGCGTTGTAGTGGTGGCCCGGGGTGCGCTGGGCCGCCTTGCGCGCCAGCACCGAGGGCGGGCCCTTGCGGGAACCGAAGCTCATGCGCGCGACCCTTACGCCTCGGAGACGGCGACGTCGAGCGCCAGCTCGATCATCTCGTCGAACGTCGTCTGCCGGTCCTCGGGGGACAGCTTCTCCCCGGTGAGGATGTGGTCCGACACCGTGAGCATTCCCAGCGCCCGCGCGCCGAACTCCGCCGCCACGCCATACAGGCCGGCGATCTCCATCTCCACCGCCAGGATGCCCATGCGCGCAAGCGTCGCGTTGAGCGCCTCCTGCGGGTGGTAGAACAGGTCCGACGTGAACACCGAACCCACGCGCACGGGCTTCTTGCGCTGCTCCGCCGCCTCCACCGCGCGGCGCACGAGCGTGAAGTCCGCCACCGCCGGGAAGTCGTGGTCCATCAGGCGCATGCGGTTCACCCGCGAGTCGGTGCCCGCGCCCTGCGCCACGATGACGTCGCGCAGCTTCACATCCTCGCGCAGCGCCCCGCAGCTGCCCACGCGGATGAGCACGCGCGCGCCAAACGTGCGCACCAGCTCCGTCGCGTAGATGGAGATGGAGGGCACGCCCATGCCGTGTCCCATCACCGACAGGCGCTTGCCGCGGAAGGTGCCGGTGTAGCCCAGCATGTTGCGCACCGACGTGACGGCGCGCGCGCCTTCCAGGAAGCGCTCGGAGATGTAGCGGGCGCGCAGCGGGTCGCCGGGCATGAGGACCACTTCGGCGAAGTCACCCGGAGCGGCGGAGATGTGCGGAGTTGCCATGGAGCGTGAAGCCTTTCAGCGCGCGGTCGACAGACCGGACGGGGCGCCCGTCGGTCCCGCCACAGGGGCGGGGGCCGGCGCGGCGGGAGTGCAGGGGTTGGGCAGCTTGCCCGAAGCCGGGGGCGTCGTGGACACCAAAGCGGGGGCCTGCGTCCGCGGCGGCAGCCGGCGCGCGGGAAGCTGCACGGGCGGCGGGATGGGGCAGTGCGTACACGGGCCCTTCAGGGGAATCACCAGCCGCCGGCCAATGCTCAGGAACGTGTTGCGCATCCGGTTGGCCTTCTTGATGGCCACCACGCTGGAGTTGTGCCGCATCGCGATGCCGCCCAGCGTGTCCCCGTTGCGCACCCGGTACATCATGAGGTTCTGGTCCGGCTGGAGCGCCAGCAGCGGCGCCACCCGGCGGCCCAGCTCCTGCGCGCGGGCGTTGAAGAAGCGCACGTGGAAGTGGTCGCGGTGCCGCCGCGCGTGCTTGATGACGGAGTTGAAGCCCGCGTTGAAGAGCGAGTCGAGCCACACCTTGTCCTCGCCAATGCTCAACGCGTAATCGTAGAGGACCCGCATGACGCGCTTGTCCACGAGGATGAGCTGCACGTCGGTGTTCGTCACCAGCGAGCGCACCAGCGCCCAGTTCATGGCCACGTCGATGTAGCGCTCCCGCTCGCGCGCGCGCACCGGCTCCGCGGTCGGATAGTAGAAGCCCAGGTCCACGTCGCGGCCGTTCTGGTGACTCTTGTGCGGACGCAGGTAGCCGCCGTCCTTGGTGGACAGCCGGTTGACGCGCAGCGGGGGCACGTTCGGGTACTGCGCGCGCACCGCGCGGATGGCGGTCATCACGTAGTTGACCGTCTCCTCCGTGCCCCAGGCGATCTCCGGCGACACCACGAGCCAGTCCTTGTCCTCCGGGACGCGGTGGCTGTTGAGCTGCCGGCCGCTCTCCACGAAGCCAATGGACATGGAGCCCAGCGTGGCGGGGTCCTTCTTCCACGCCTCGGTGAGCGCCTCGTCGGACAGCTCCGCGGTGTACAGGGGCCCCGCGGGCGCGGCGGGCGCGAGCGGCGCCTGGAGCTCGCCCTCCTCGCTCACGCCCTCGTCGTCGGTGGCCGCCGCCGCGTCGTCTTCCTCCTCTTCGGCCTCGGTGCCCGTGGGGCACGGGTTGTCGCGCATGGCCGCGTCGGTGACGACGGCGGCGACCTCCGCCGGGGACGGCATCGCACCCGGGGCCGCCGTCACGGGCGCGGCGGCCGGGGCCTCACCCGTCGCCGGGGAGGCTGTCGGAGCCTCAGCCTGGGCGGCCGGCGACGCGGCCGGAGCCACGGCCGGCGACGCGGCCGGAGCCACGGCGGTGGGCGCGGCCTGGCTCGGGACGGGAGCCGGGACGGGGGTGACGACACGCGCGGCGCAGCCGGCGCAGAACAGGAGGATCAGGAGTGAGGAACGCACCGGGCCGAAGGATGGCCCGAGAAAGCCCATGCCACAAAGCGCCGACCGCGATTTTGACTCCCGGTATGCACCCCTGCCTGCTTGCTTCAGCCTTCCGAGGGCGGCGGGGTTCGCGCCTCCAGCAGCAGCGCCGCGCGCCGGGGCGTCAGCACGTCGAAGGGCAGCCGCCGTCCACCGCCCATCGACAGCACGCGCTTGTCCTTGCTCACCAGCCACGTCGCGCCCACGCGCGCCGCCAGCACGAGGAACTTCTGGTCGTCCCGGTCCCGGCACACCGGCAGCTCCACCGCCGCGCCCCCTTCCACGTCCGCCACCCGCACGAGCGCGCCGTACCGCTCCCGCACTGCCTGCTGCGCCTCCGGCGTCAGCGCGAAGGAGCGGTATCCGAGCACCAGCTCCAGCTCCCGCAGCGTGTGCCGGTCCGCCCACGCCGTCAGCGCTCCGGCCCGCAGCGCCTCCAGCAACGGCCGCGCGAACGCGTCATCGAAGACGAGCAGATCCAGCACCACGTTGGTGTCCAGCACCACGGAACGAACGGCAGGCACAGCGGAAGGAGTCCTCACGGAAGAAGAACTTTCCGTCAGCAGCGCCGCCGACTCAACCTGCCCTCCAACCAGTCAATCCCAATGCACCGGATGTCCATGGTCAAAACCCGGAAAAAAGGAGAGAGATGGCTGCTGTAACCCCTCCTTCGGCCGGTCCCCTGCCGGTGAAAGGTCTGTCCATGACCGTGTTCTCCCGTTCGCTGTGTCTGACGTTGCTGAGCGCCTCCGCCCTGCTGGTGGGCTGTGGTGGCGAGGAAGTGCCCGTGCCGGCGGGAGAGGGCGTCGTCGTCCCGCCCGTGCAGACGGACGTCGCGGGAGGCGGCGTGAGCGCGAGCGCGGCCTGGTGTGACGACGTGACGACGTGGGATCCGGCGTGGGTGACGCTGGAGAACCAGGTGCTCACGCTCGTCAACCAGCGCCGCGCGGCGGGCGCGACGTGTGGCGGCGTCGTCAAGCCTCCGGTGGCGGCGCTCACGCTGGACACGCGGCTGCGCTGCGCGGCGCGCAAGCACTCCAAGGACATGGGCACGAACAACTTCTTCAGCCACACGGGCTCCAACGGCTCCACGCCGTGGCAGCGGATGACGTCCGCGGGCTACACCTACCGGAATGCGGCGGAGAACATCGCCGCGGGCTACGGCACCGCGCAGGCGGTGGTGGACGGCTGGATGACGAGCACGGGCCACTGCAACAACATCATGAACGGGGCGCTCAAGCAGACGGGCATCGGCTACTTCAACGGGCCCACCAGCACCTACCGCGCCTACTGGACGCAGAACTTCGGGACGCCGTAGGCGCCATGGCAACGGGGCGCATGTGCCCTATGCTGCCGGGCCCATGACCTCCCCGTACGCCGAGCACTTCCCCGCCCTGCGGTCTGGCTTCAGCTACCTGGACAATGCCGCGGGGGCACAGGTGCCCTCGCAGTGCATCCACGCCATCAGCCAGTTCCTCACCGGGGGCAGCTGCAACGTGGGCCAGCCCTACGCCGCCTCGCAGGTGGCCACCGCGCTCAAGGCCCGCGCGCGAGCGGAGACGGCGGAGTTCCTCCACTGTCTGCCGGAGGAGGTCATGCTCGGCGCCAGCGCCACCTCGCTCACCTTCCAGGTGGGCCGGGCCCTCTCGCGCCTCTTCAAGGCGGGTGACGAGGTCGTCATCTCCGAGCTGGAGCACGAATCCAACGCGGCCCCGTGGCGGGCGCTGGAGGCGCAGGGCGTGAAGGTGAAGACGTGGCGCGCGCACTGGCCGGAGGGGCGGCTGGAGCCCGCGGACCTGCGGGCGCTCGTCACCCCGCGCACGCGCCTGGTCGCCGTGACGGCGGCGGCGAACTCCGTGGGTGCGACGCCGGATATCGCCGCCGTGGCGGAGGTGGCGCACGGCGTGGGCGCGTGGGTGTTCGTGGACGCGGTGCACTCCAGTCCGCATCACCTGCCGGACGTGCGCGCGTGGGGCGCGGACTTCGCGGTGTTCTCTCCGTACAAGGTCTTCGGTCCGCACCTGGGCTGTCTGTACGTGCGGCGCGAGCTGCTCGCGGGGCTGCCGGCGGACAAGCTGTGGTTCGTGCCGGATGACAGCCCGCAGAAGTTCGAGCCGGGCACGGCCAACCACGAAGGCTGGGCCGGCTGGCTGGGTTCACTGAGCTACCTGCGCGAGGTGCTGGGCGGAGGACAGTCGGGGCGCGAGGGATGGGTGCGGGCCTTCCAGCGCATCGAGGAGCTGGAGCGGCCGCTGCTGGAGACCACGCTGGAGCGGCTGTCCCGCCACCCGCGCGTGAACCTCTACGGACCGAAGCAGCCGAAGGGGCGCGTGGCCACCTTCTGCTTCAACGTACCCGGAGTCCCGCCGCGCTCGGTGGCCGAGCACCTGGCCCGGCAGCACGTGGGCGTCGCCGCGGGGCACTACTACGCCACGCTCGCGGCGGAGGCGCTGGGCGTGATGCCGGACGGCGCCGTGCGCGCGTCACTGCTGCACTACAACACCCTGGAGGACGTGGAGCGGCTGATGGCGGGCCTGGACTCGCTGCCCTGAGCCCGAACGAGCGCTGGACATCGGAAGGGTTCGGGCTCGGACTGACTGGGCTTCCTGGAGACACCATGGCGGACAGCGACTACGACATCCTCGACGAGCGGTTCAGACGCTGCATCCGACGCAGCGCGAAGGTGGAGCGGCTGTATGAGGGCTGCCGCTGGGCGGAGGGGCCGGTGTACTTCCCCGTGCACCGGATGCTCGTCTGGAGCGACATCCCGAATGACCGGATGCTGCGCTTCGATGAGACGACGGGCACCGTGGGCGTCTTCCGTCAGCCCGCGGGCTTCACCAATGGCAACACCCTGGACCGGCAGGGCCGACTCGTCACCTGCGAGCACGGCGCGCGCCGCGTCACCCGCACCGAACACTCGGGTGAAATCACCGTGCTCGCGGACCGCTTCGAGGGCAAGCGCTTCAACAGCCCCAACGACGTGGTGGTGAAGTCGGACGGCTCCATCTGGTTCACCGACCCGACCTACGGCATCGACACGGACTACGAAGGGCACAAGGCCGAGTCGGAGCTGGGCGCCTGTCACGTCTACCGCATCGATGGACAGACGGGCGCGGTGCGCATCGCCGCGGGCGACTTCGTGCGGCCCAACGGACTGGCCTTCTCCCCCGACGAGCGCCGGCTCTACGTCGCGGACACAGGGGGCACCCACGTCCCGGACGGGCCCCGGCACCTGCGCGTCTTCGACGTGCGGGACGACGGCACGCTCGCGGGCGGAGAGGTGTTCGCCACCTGCCCGGCGGGGTTCTTCGACGGGTTCAAGCTCGACACGGAGGGACGCCTCTGGACGAGCACCGCGGACGGCGTGCATTGCTACGCGCCGGACGGGACGCTGCTGGGCCGGGTGCGCGTGCCGGAGCCCATCGCCAACCTCACCTTCGGCGGGCCCAGGCGCAACCGGCTCTTCATCTGCGCGACCACGTCCCTGTATTCCGTCCTGCTGCCCGTCAATGGCATCCCGCCCTGTTAGGCCGTCACACCTCGACGGGAGGCTCGGGGCGCCTGCTCGTCAGCGTCGCTCCCGCTGACGCGAGGCTCACCAGCCCCACCGCCAGCCATTGCAGGGGCGTGAGGTGCTCGCGCAGGAAGACCCAGCCCATCAAGGCGGCCACCGCGGGCTCCAGGCTCATCAGGATGCCGAAGGCGCGGCTGGACAGCTGGCCCAGCGCCAGCATCTCCAGGCTGTACGGCAGCGCGCTGGACAGCAGCGCCACGCCCACGCCCGCGGCGAACAGCCCTGGCGTCAGTCGCTCCAGACTCCCGCCCACCAGCGCGAACGGCAGCACCGTCAGCGTCGCGACCACCATGCCCGCCGCCACGCCCTCCCCTTCGGGGACGAGCCGGGAGAGCCGGCCGCCCACCAGGATGTAGATGGCCCAGCACGCGCCCGCCGTCAGCGCCAGCACGACGCCCAGCGGATCCAGTCCTCCGGGCCGCGACGTCCACGGGGTGATGAGCACGATGCCCGCCGCCGCGAAGAGCACCCACAGGAAGTCCAGCGCCCGGCGTGACCCCACCACCGCGAGCACGAACGGCCCCACGAACTCCAGCGTCACCGTGAGCCCCAGCGGAATGCGCGCGAGGGCCAGGTAGTACGTCAGGTTCATCACCCCCAGCGCCAGGCCGTAGGGGATGACCGCCGCCCACTGCGCGCGGGTGTAGCGCGTCAGCGCGGGCCGGAAGAAGGCCAGCAGCATCACCGACGCCAGCACGAGGCGCAGGCCCGTGGCCCCCATCGCGCCCAGCGCCGGAAAAAGCCCCTTCGCGAGCGCCGCCCCGCCCTGCACGCTCACCACGGCGAAGAGGACCGCCGGAATCGGGGACAGGAGGGGCGCTCGGCGGCCGGCTGGGGTCATGACGCCGGACTCTTATCACCCCTCCTCAGGGAGTCACGGGCTCACGCCACGGCCCGGCCCGCAGGAGCGCCCGGCGCGCGAGGAAGCGGGAGACATTCCACTCGGGCAGCGTGTCGTGCGGGGCCAGCCGGTCGCGGTGGCTGTTCAACAGCAGCGCCGCGTCGGACTCGGAGAGCAAGGAGAGCGCGGGCATCAGCGCGGGCACCGCATCCGCGGACAGCCGGGACAGCAGCTCCACGTCCAGCGTGCCGGTGCGCGCGTGGCGCTCCAGGTTGTGGCGGGCGATGAAGGCCTCCGGGTTGATGACGTTGAGCGCGAGCACCGAGCACAGCGCCGTGGCGAAGGCCCCCACCGCGAAGCGCTCCATCCGCCACCACAGCGTCACCGCGCGCCAGGCCAGCGCCGCCCCCAGCGCGACCATGAAGACGTGCGTGTACAGGCGCAGCAGGGTGTAGCCGAAGGCGTCCTCGTAGAGCGACAGCCGCTTCATCGCCGACGCGAGGATGACCAGCGTGAGGACCACCATCAGCGACGTGCCCGCGCGGAACACGGCCTGGGCCACGGGCGTCTCGCGGCGCGTCCAGCGCGTCAGCGCCATCACCAGGGCCAGCGTCAGCAGGGAGACCACGACCAGTTCGAAGAAGCCGCGCCGCGCGTACTCCGCGAAGGAGTAACCGGACGCAGGGGACGACGCATCGCCGATGAAGAGGTACGCCACCTGGAAGCCCGCGAAGAGGAGGAAGAGCGCGTCCACGGTGAGGATGAGCGTCAGCGCCTCGATGAGGCCCAGGCGCGGCGAGGCGGGCTCCACCTCCGCGTCGCCCCACTCCTTCGCGCCCCGGCGGCGCAGCGCGTGGCCCAACACCCCCGCCGCGACGCACGCGCTGAAGGCCACGCCGATGCCGCGCCCCACGAGCACGTCCAGCCCCAGGTTGAACGACAGCAGCCGGTCCATCGCCGAGGAGAAGACGCCGTCCGCCGCGCTGAGCAGCACGCCGAACACGAGCAGCACCGGCAGCGTGAGCAGCAGGCCGCGCCCGAGCGACAGCAGGCGCGGGGTGTGGGCGCGCAGGCCGCGCACGTCCACGCTGCTCCGGGCCAGCGCGGGCGGATAGCGGAAGGCCTGGAACGCGGCGCCCAGCACGACGGCGGGATAGCCGGTGAGGCCCAGCCGCTGCACCCGGCCCGCGGCCCAGAAGTGCGCCAGCAGCATCAGGAGCACGCCCGCGGTCAGGACGTTGAGGGACAAGAGCCACGGACTGTCACGCACGGCCACGAAGCCGGTGACCAGGCCGAGCGGGACGAGGAGCCACGCGTTGGGCCGCGCGCGCTGCCAGCCCTCGCGCCCGCCCAGCCACGCGAGCGCGCCCACCAGGGCCGCCACCAGCACCGGGAAGCCCAGGCCCCAGCGCTCGCGGTCCAGCAGCACCTCCGCGAGCAGTCCCAGCGACAGGGACGCCGCCAGCATCCGGCGCGGGGCGCGAACCCACGGCAGCAGCGGACGGGACG
>NZ_RAWG01000263.1 GCF_003611735.1 Corallococcus sicarius
ATTCAACATCGTGGGGCGGGGGGTGCTGCCCCTGTCCGGGCTCATCCGCCAGGCGGGCGCACAACCGCTCCCCCTGCCCGGGCCGTTGTTTCGTGGAGCACTTCGTGCGTTGGGGGTGCTGGGGGCTGGCACGTTGCCGGTGGCCCTGCTCGACTACATGCATTACTCCTGGGTCGCGGACGGAGAACGCGCGGAGTCCGCACTGGGGTTCGTTCCCCTCCACCACGTCAGGGACGCCGCCGCGGCGCTCCGAAGGAGCCAGTCATGACCAAGGGTGTCCTCGGGAATGATCCCTTCCAGCGGGGCGCAGCGCCTCGCGCGGCGGATGCGCATGAGGCCAGCGCCGAACCGAAGGCCGCGAAGAAGACGGCCCCTGCGTCGAAGTCCGCCAAGGGTGCGAAGGACGGCACGGGCAAGGCCGCGAAGTCCCCGGGCAAGGGAGGCAATGCCAGGGGCGGTGCGAAGGACGCCCCACGTGCGAAGCCCCCGAAGGGCGGCAAGGGGCGGGGCCCGGACGCGAAGCAGGCCGCGACGCCGCCACGGACGCCCGCCGCCGAGGTCCACAAATTCGAGTCGCGTGGGAACTCCCGCGATGAGACGCCGGCACCGGCCGCGAAGCACGGGAAGGACTCCCGCGCGGCCCCGCACGAGGCCAGCGCACCGCGCGGGACTGCGTCCGGACACGCGCATTCCGACGAAGAGGCGGTCCCGCTGCGGGAGCCGGCCATCCCTCGCGGCGCGTCGCCCTCGCGGCCCCCGGTGCTCGCGGAGGAGGTCCACTCCACGCGGCCTGCGGAGCGCCGGGTGGATCGCGCGCTGACGGAGGCGCTGGCCGCGGATGCGGCGGAGGCCGCCGCGAGGTCCGCGGTGGACGAGCTGCTCCCCGGCATTCCGGGCCGCAACCGGGACATCGAGCGCATCCTCGCGACGGAACTCGTCGCCGAGCTGGCCGAATCCGCGGTGCGACAGGTCCTGGACGACAGCCGCGGCACCGCCCCGGAGCGCGAGCTCGCCACCTCCATCGCTACCCAGGTCGCCGAGGCCACCGCCGGCGTCGCCGTGGACGAGGTGCTGGACCGCCACGCCACCCGCCCCGACGAGCGCGCCCTGCCCATCGCCGAGGACGGTGATGCGCATGACCTGGGCAACGAGGAGGATGAGGACGTGTGGACCGCCGACGCCTGGGAGCGCAACCCGAGCGACGTCTCCGCGCAGCAGGCCGCCGACGAGGGTGACGACCTGCCCGACGGCGTGGAGGCGCGCGAGCAGGACGGCGTGCACATCTCCGTCTCCATCGTCGCGGGCGCTGCCCCGACCAACGTGGAGCCAGAGGTGGAGCTGCCCGACGAGTCCTTCGACGAGCTGCCGCCGAGCCGCCGCGTGCCGCTGTCCCTGGTGATCGACGGCGAGGACGCCGACCGGTCGCGCCAGGAGCAGGACGCGCCGGGCTACAGCCGGCGCGAGGAAGCCACCCCGCCCGCCACCTTCGCGGGCCGCGCGGCGGGCATGTTCTCGCTGGCGAAGGAGATCGCCGGACAGGCGCTCGCGAGCGAGGGCCTGGGCCGCGCGGTCGGCGCGATGCACGGCCTGATGGAGGCCATGCGCACCAGCCTGGGCACCGGCGGCGGCAGCCGGCTGGACGACTACGGCAAGGACGCGGGGCTGGTGGAGAACCTCCAGCCCGTGCTCGACTTCCTCTACGAGCAGTACTGGCGCGTGTCCGTGGAGGGCGTGGATCAGGTGCCTCACGGCGCGGCCATCCTCGTCGCCAACCACTCCGGCGCCCTGCCCTACGACGGCCTCGTGATGTCGCAGGTGCTCGTGCGCGAGCGCCCTGATCTGCTCGAGCCGCGGTGGCTCGTGGAGGACCAGGTCTTCCACGCGCCCATGCTGGGCACCCTCTTCAACCGCCTGGGCGCCGTGCGCGCGTCACCGGAGAACGCGCTGCGGCTGCTCGACGAGCGCCGCCCGCTGGTCGTCTTCCCGGAAGGCTACCAGGGCGCGAGCAAGCCGTTCGCGGAGCGCTACCGCCTCAAGCGCTTCGGGCGCGGCGGCTTCGTGAAGCTGGCCCTGCGCACCGGCGCGCCCATCGTCCCCGTGGCCATCGTGGGCGCGGAGGAGACATCCCCGCTGCTGGGCCGCATCCCCGGGGGCTTCCTCGGGTTCCCGTCCCTGCCGCTCACCTCGCTGGGCCCGTTGCCGGCCAAGTGGACCATCCGCTTCGGCGAACCGCTGACCATGGAGGGCCTGCCCCCGGAGTCCGCGGACGACCTGGGCGAGGTGCAGCGGCTCACCGAACGGACCCGCGAGTCCATCCAGGCCATGCTCCAGGCCCTGCTGCGCGAGCGCCGCTCCGTGTTCGCGGGCTGAACGCCGCCCGCTTCGGGGGCGTCAGCCGCAGACGCGGTTGCGCCCCTCGGTCTTGGCCTCGAAGAGGCGCTCGTCCGCGGCGCGCACCAGCTCCGTGGACTCGCGGTGGTGCGGCGCCAGCGTGGCCACGCCCAACGACAGCGTGACGGGGATGACCTGCTTGTCGAACTCGAAGCGCTGCCGCTCCACCAGCTTGCGCACCTTCTCCGCGAGCTGCCGCGCGCCGCCCAGGGAGATCTCCGGCAGGAGCAGCGCGAACTCCTCGCCCCCGTAGCGGGCGAAGACGTCCTCGCGGCGGATGCGCGTGCGCACCGTGGACGCCAGCTGCTTGAGCACCGAGTCACCCGCGAGGTGGCCGAAGGTGTCGTTGACCTCCTTGAAGTGATCCAGGTCCAGCATCACCAGCGACAGCGTGCGCTCGTAGCGGCGGCTGCGGGAGACCTCGCGGTCCAGCTGCTCGTCGAAGTACCGGCGGTTGTAGATCTGCGTCAGGCCGTCCATCGTGGTCAGCCGGTAGATCTCGTCGTGGTACGCCGCCTCGATGTTGCCGCCCGCGATGAACTTGAAGATGGTGCGGCCAATCTTCACCAGGTCGCCGTTCTGCAGCGACCGGCCTCCCTGCGCCACGTCGTCGTTGACGAACGTGCCGTTGGTGGAGCCCAGGTCCTCGATGCGCACACCCTTGGTCGTGTTGGTGATCCGCGCGTGGTTGCGGCTCACCGCCTCCTGATCAATCTGGATGTCCGCCTTGGACGAGCGGCCGATCAGCGTCTCTTCCCGCGTCAGATCGAACTTGCGGCCCAGGTCCAGGCCGTAGATGACCACCAGCGCCGCGTCCAGGTTGACGGGCCGCTCGGAGATCTTCGAGATGACGGTGACGACCGTCTCCTTCTGGCCCATGGCGTAGGCAAACGTATCACCGCGCAATTCGCGAAAGCGAATTCACGACCGAAGCGAAGGCCCTTTCAGGTCGCAGAAGCACTGACACCCCAACACGTCAGGGCACCCGCACGGTGCGCGCGGCCGACACAGCCGGACGCAGCGGCAGGCCTGGCAGGTCCACCAGTGAAGCCACCAAGACGACGTTCGCGCCCGAGCAGGCGGCGGGCAGTGCGAACGTCACCTCGCCCGACTTCGTGGCCACGTCGCTGCGCAGGCGCACGTCATCGCAGCCGGGCCCGCCGTCGCGGAGGTCGAGCATCACCCCGCCCTCGTCGGCGAGGGTGGAGCCCACCCGGAAGCCGTCCACCCGTACGCGCACGGTGGCGCCGCGAGGCAGTGACGCGCCGTCGGCCGGCTCGACCCACGACACCTGGGGCCGGCCCTGGTGCAGCGCGGACACGGCGCGGGTCGACTTGGCGAGGGACTCGGACGCCATGCCGCCGGACTCGGCCAGCGCGGCGCTGCCAATGAAGCCGCCCTCGTCCGTGATCACGGTCAGGGCCTCCACGGAGTGCGACGCGCGTGAGCCCGCGACGTCGCCCTGGAAGGTGCGGTCCTCGAAGCCGGCGGGGGGCACGGGCAGTCGCACGCCCAGGGCGGCGCGGCGGCTGTCCATCCACACCGTCCAGCGTCGCCCCGCCGCGTTGGTGAAGGTCGCGCGCACGAGGGTCGCGAACGGCACCTGCGCGTCCAGGCGCCATTCGCGGGGCAGCAGGCCGTGCCACGGGGCCACGTCGGGGTTGTAGCGGGCGCCTTCCGGGATGGTGAGGAAGCCGGAGGGGAACGTCACCGGCTGCGTGCCGCCTGGATCGAAGCGGGGCGCCTGCAGGGGGGCCATCACCGCGCTGGTGGCGGTGCCCGGGGGCAGGTCCCCGCCCAGCGCGCCTGACGAGGCGAGCGCGATCAACCGGTAGGGCTGGCCCTCCAGGCCGTGGTGGGCCGGAGCCATGCGCACGCGCACGAGCCCCGGCGCCGTGAGGCCCGGCAGCAGGTCCGTGTTCGGATCCGACGGGTTGGAGTTGACGGCGGCCCCCAGCCCCAGCGGCACCATGCCCCGCCCGGGCGCGGTCACCGTGCCCAGCACCAGGGTGCGCTCCAGGTAGCTGTCGCGGAAGCGGGGCAGCGCGGGCACCCGCACCGCGAACGGGAAGGCCAGCGGCACCTGCCGGAAGTCATACGCCACCGGCGTGAGCTTGTTGGGAGACGGTTCGTCCGTGCCTGGAGGCCGCAGCGTGAACTGCACGTCGCGCGAGAGCGCGGAGGAGAACCGCGACGACGGCGGCAGCGCGCGCGCCAGGAGCAGCAGCGGATCCGTGCCCGGATCCATCATCCCGGCCGGCAGCTCCGCCGTCTGGACCTGCGCGGTGAGGGCCCACGCGGTGCGGGTGCCACAGGCGCCCGAGCGCATCGCCTCCTCCGGCTCCGACACCTCCGCGAGGCTCGCGTCACACACCCCGGCGATGCCGGGCGCGGTGACGGACGGCTGGGCCGGGAGGTCCAACCCGCTTAGCCAGACGTTGGCCGGCACCTGGAACGGGCGGGTCATGCCGCCCAGGGCCAGCTCCACCTGCCGCTCGGGCCCCAGCACCTGGCCCGGAGCCGCATCCGACAGGAGCCCCGGCACCGACAGCCCCATGAAACCCAACGTCAGCGCGTCACCGGCGCCCATCGGCGCGAAGTTGCCGAACATGCCGCGCGCCCCACCCTCGCGGTCCGCCGGGTTGCGGCGCAGCGGCAGCCGCAGGTCGCGCGTGCCCAGCGTGGAGTAGTGGGCCAGGGTGACGTAGCCGAAGTCCGGGTGGAAGACGGACACCCCCACCTCGCCCAGGGCGGCGAGCACCACCACGCCCGCCGCGTCCGTCGCCCCGGTGGCCGTCGCGTGTCCCGACAGGTCCGACACCAGCACCGACGCGCCCTGGACCGGATGTCCCGTGAGCGCGTCCGTCACCAGCACCCGCACCTGCGCCGCGGCGACATGGCGGGGCAGCACGGTGATGCTCGCGCGGCAGGTGACAATGCCCACCCGGGCCTCCACCGCTTCGGCCTCCGCGCCGGGCGTGGCCAGCGTGAAGGTGGCGCCAGGGCCGGTCCCCTCCCCCGTCACCTGCTCGGTCATGGCCTTCCAGGTGATGCCCTCGCGCAGGACGATGGGTTCCCCGCGGGCGTCGGACGCCCAGACCTCGAAGCGCGCGGTGGTGCCCACGGGCGCGACGAGCCGCTCCGGCACCACGTGGCAGGACGCGACGGTGGACGCCGACGGAGGAGCGCCGCAGGCGCCATCGCGACACACCTCGCCGGCAACACAGGCATCGTCCCCGGTGCAGAGCGCCGGGACGCAGCGGCTCGCGTCGCAGCGACAGCCCAGCGCCAGGGACTCACAGCCGAGGATGGCGTGCAGCTCCCCCCGGCGCTTCACCGAACAGTCGTCGTCGCTCCGGCACGAGGCTTCGCAGCGCGACGTGGCGGTGTTGCAGAAGAACAGGGCCGGATCCGCGCAGTCCTGATCCACCGTGCACGCCTCATCCCCCCTGCCGTCCAGGATGCCGGGCACGTCCGAGTCGTAGCTCCCGCAGCCCAGGACGCACGCGAACAGGCATGCGACGACAAGGCCGGGGGGGCACCGGGCCGGGAGGGGGACTGTACGCATGGGAACTCCGAGGGGGACCGGCCTTGCCCGGACCTTACAGGCTGGAGGCCCGCGACGCGACCCGACGAGCGCCCGGCATGCACACATCCGGAAACACCGGAGGGAGCAGATCCGACGGGCGGGCAGGCAAGTGTCGGTTGGAATCCGGCGCCAGGGGTTCCAGAATCGCCCGACGATGGCGCGCAGTGAGCCCAAGACCCTGGAGAGCCTCCTTCCCCGAGTGCTGACGCGCCTCGCCGGAGAGTCGGGCCGTGCCATGTCGCTGATGCCCATCTGGGTGGCGGCGGCCGGAGCGAACATCGCGCGCCACAGCCGTCCGCACCAACTGGAAGGCAAGACGCTCATCATCACCGTGGAGAGCGCCGAGTGGGCCCAGGCCCTCACCCGCGAGGCCGCCTCTCTCTGCGAGCGGCTCAACGAGAGGCTGGGCCCGGGCACCGTGACGGCCCTCGCCTTCCAGCTGGAGTCGCGATGAGGGGACGTGCGCTGGGAGGTGTCCTGCTCGCCGCGGCGTGGGCCCTGCCGTCCAGCGCGGCCGCCGCGACGCCGCCCCCGACGGCGGCCTCCGTCACCGACTCCGGGACAGGAGCCCCGGGCTACACGCCCCAGACGCCCGGGTCCCAGGAGTCCCGGGCCCGGGTGCACGTCGCGCGCGAGTTCGAGCGCGTGGGCCGGCGCGCTCCCACGAGCGACAAGGCCCTGGAGACCGCGGCCCGGCGGCTCGCGCGCGAAGCCCTCCATGAGTACGCCACCGGCGCCCCCGACCTGCTCACGCTGACCGAGGCCGTCAGCGACTCGGGCGCCGCGGATCCGTCCCCGCGCGCACTGGTCATCCGCGCGTGGGTGCACGCGCACGCCATTGAAACCTTCCTCGCCCGCGCGGACTTCAACGAGGAGCGCGCGAGCCACTTCGGCGTGGGCGTGGCCTTCCTCGGCGAGCGGGCCGCGCTGGTGCTGCTGCTCGCGGACCGCAAGGCGGAGATCCTCCCCTTCCCCCGCACGCTGCCCCCCAAGGACAAGGAGCGCATGGTCTGCGGGCGGCTGGTGTCGCCGCTGCGCAGTCCCCAGGTCTTCATCACCCGCCCGGATGGCGAGGTGGACGGCGTCCCACTCACCCGCGCGCCAGCAGGCACGTCCGGCTTCTGCGCCCGACTGCCCTTCACGCGCCCCGGCGGCTACACGGTGGAGGTGGTGGCCACGGGGAGCGCGGGGCCCGAGGTGACGTCGCTGTTCCTCGTGCAGGTGGGGGCGCGCTCGGAGCGCGGCGAGCGCGAGGCGACCCGCGAGCCCACCACGCTCGAAGAGGCCCGCGCCGCGGTCTACGAGCGCATCAACGCCCTGCGCCGCGCGCACCGCCTGCCGGAGCTCGCGCCGGATCCGACGCTGGAGGACATGTCGCTGCGCTACAGCACGCGCATGGCCTCCGAGGGCTTCTTCGGCCACATCGCGCCGGACGGCTCCACCCTCACCCGCCGGCTGCCGGAGGGCACGCGCTACATCCGCGCCGGTGAGAACCTGGGCCAGGCGGCGGGGCCGCTCGCCGCGCACTTCGGCATCGAGCACAGCCCCGGCCACCGCAAGAACCTGATGGACCCCGCGTTCCGCTTCATGGGCGTGGGCGTGGCCTTCCAGAAGCTGGCTGGACGTGACCAGGCGATCGTCACGGAGGTCTTCACCGCGGCCTCCCCCGGCGCGGCGCTCCCCGCGGATCCGCTGTCGGATGCGTATGAGGCCCTGTCGCGGCACCGCGCCACGCACAGGCTGCCGCCGCTGGTGCGCAGCGAAGCGCTGGAGCGGTTGGCGCGCGACCACGCCCGCCGCGCGCTCGCGCAAGACGAGCCTTCGGCCGGAGAGGGTGAGTCATCACCCCTGCACGAGCGGGTGTTCTCGATGCTGCCCGACGCGGGCGCCGCGTCGGTGGACTTCTTCGTCGTGGGAGACCCGGGCGCCATCCCCGAGTCACGCAGCCTCGCCAGCGCCACCAACACCCGGGTGGGCGTGGGGCTGGTGCGGGGCAACTCCAAGCGCTTCGGACAGGGCCAGTACTGGGTGGCCGTCATCTACGCCGCGGTCCGCTGAGCACGCGGACGCCGACCACGCCCGGAGCAAAGGACGTGGCCGGAAGACAGCATCACGCGGTCCCGACAGGGGACCGCGCCCGTCATGACGCTAGACGGGACGACGCTGGGTCGCGTACGCCTCGAGCCCCATCTGCGGAGGCGCGAGGTTGGCGTACATCGGGCACTTCATGCAGGTGAAGGACTGCCAACCGCGACGCACAGCTTCATCCAGACAGTTGTCGTAGTGATTGCAGTTCAGGTTTCGATGCGTCTCGACGCCTGCCCGCTTGGGGCCGGCTTCGGGATTGATGGTCTGCGGCAGATCGGATGGACACGGCTTCATGGAGCCTCCCCTATGAGCTGTTTCCCCCCCCGAGGTCTGTGAACGAGCAGTGCTACCGACGACGACAGGTGCGTCTGGAACGACGACGGTCCGGAGTAGCGCTCAACGGCGGCGCAACGTAAGGATTCCCACCGGATTGCGCAACGGGCCGACACCCCGTGGGACCAGCCCGTGGGCGCGGGATCTAGGACTTGTCGGGCCGACTGTCAAACCGACCCCAACCCACCTGTTGGGGAATGTCGGCTGCAAACCTCTCGTTCGGATGCCGCAAGGCCGCGAAGTGAAAGGAAGATTCCATGAGTTGGACCGGCTGGGTGGCGGGTTGGGTGACGGGGGTGGCGCTGGGTCAGTCCCCAGCGACCCTGGAAGCCGTCCGTCTGCATCGCCCCAATGCCGCGGCGCTCGCCCGGGCGGAACTTTCCGCATGTGAGGCGGCGAAGTGCCCCGACGCGGGCCGCCTGGGCCTGCTCGCCGGCACCCTCGTCCTCTCCGACGGTGACGCCGCCCTCGCCCGGGACCTGCTCGCCCGCCACGCGGCTCCGCCGCCCCTGGAGGCCTTCCACGCCTTCTACCTGGGGCAGGCGCGCTTCTACGCGGGCGACCCCGACGGCGCGGCGAAGGACTTCGAGAAGGCGCTGGAGAAGGCCTCCCCAGCCCTCGCCGTGCGCGCCCGGGCCCGCCTGGGCGAGGCCCTGCTGGAGGCCCACCGCCCCAAGGACGCGGCCCCGGTGCTGGAGTCCGCGGCGGCGGCGCAGCCCACCGCGGAGCTGCTCTTCCAGCGCGCGACGACCCGCGCGGCCACCGGCAACGCCGCGGGCCTGCGCGCAGACCTGAAGACGGTGGCGCTGCGCTTCCCCACCCACCCCTACGCGGACGAGGCCCTGGAGCGGCTGGCCGCGCTGAAGCCCGCGGTGAAGCTGACCCTCCCCGAACACCTCCAGCGCGCCCGGGGCTTCCTCTCGGACGGCGCGCCGGGCCGGGCGCAGGAGGAGCTGGAGTCAGCGGAGAAGCGGTCGCTGGTGAAGGGCGCCCCCGCCCAGGCGCAGGTGGCGCTGCTGCGGGCCCAGGTGCTCTTCGCGCGCGGCAAGCCCGACGAGGCGGAGAAGGCGCTCGCGGTGGCACGCAAGGGCCCGCCGGCCATCGCCGCGGAGGCCGCGCTGGTGGTGGCGCGCCGCGCGCTGCGCTCGGATGACAACGTGAAGGCGCGCGCGCTGATGGTGGCGCTGGACAAGGCCTACCCGTCCCAGGCCGCGGGCGAGGAAGGCGCGTTCTTCGCCGCCTGGCTGGACATGCAGGGAGGCCGCTTCGAGGCGTCGGCGAAGGCCTTCGCGGACTACGAGAAGCGCTACAAGAGCTCGCGCCGCCGCGACGAGGCCATGTGGTACCGCGCCCTGGCGCACCTCCGGCTGGAGCAGTACCCGCAGGCGCGTCAGGCCCTGGACGCGCTGGTGACGGCGTACCCGAAGACGAGCCTCGCGCCGCAGGCCCGCTACTGGATGGCGCGCGCCGACGAGTTGAGCGGCGGCAAGAAGGACGCGGTGGGCCCGGCCTACGAGGCGGTCATCGCCTCCGCGCCCGCGTCGTTCTACGCGCTGCTCGCCACGGAGCGACTGCTCGAATTGGGGCGCAGCCCGCCCGCGGCCTTCCCGCAGCCTCCGAAGCAGCTCACCCTGCCCCGCCCCCCGGAGCTGGAGCTGGCGGTGGCGTTGACGCGCACGGGCCTCTTCCGCGACGCGGCGGACGAGGTGCAGTCGCGCGTGTCGGGGCTGCGTACGGCGGACCAGGCCCTGCCCTTCGCGCACGCGCTGCTGCAGCTGGGCGAGTTCGGCCACGCGCACGGCGTGGCGGCGCGCCACCTCTGGGGCCGGGCCTTCGGAGCGAAGGCGCCGGATGCGCTGGCGGCGTTCTATCCCCGGGCCTTCGCCAAGGCGGTGGAGGCGGAGGCCACGCGGCAGTCGCTGGATCCGTTCCTCGTGTGGGCCATCATGCGGCGGGAGAGCGCCTTCCGCCCGGAGGTCATGAGCGCGGCGGACGCGCGGGGGCTGATGCAGATCATCCCGCCCACGGCCACGGAGATTGCGACGAAGATGGCGGAGCCCGCGCCCGCGCCCGCGGACCTCTTCGCCCCGGAGCGCAACATCCGCTACGGCGCGTGGTACCTGGCGCAGCTCATGAAGCGCTTCGCCCACCCGGCGCTCGCGGCGGCGGCCTACAACGCGGGGCCCAAGGCGGCGGTGCGCTGGACGAACGAGCGCGGCAGCCTCCCGTTGGACCTCTTCGTCGAGTCCATTCCGTACAAGGAGACGCGCGGCTACGTGAAGCAGGTGCTCGCGGACCTGTACCTCTACCACCGCTTCTACGAGAAGGACGGCGCGCAGGCCCGGCTGGCGATGACGGTGCCCGCGCCCTCCGCGGACGGCGTCACCTTCTGACGTCAACGACGCGGGCCCGCGTGGCGTCAGCCGCGCTGGGCCCTGCGCCGGTCGATCTCCTGCTCCAGCGTCCGCACGACGTCGGAGAGGGGCATGCTGCTGGAGTCCACGTGCACCGCGTCGTCAGCGGCCTTCAGGGGCGCCACGGTGCGCGCGGAGTCGGCGGTGTCCCGCTGCGTCTGGTCCGTGAGGACGGCCTCCAGGCTGCTGTCCACGCCCTTCTGGAACAGCTCCTCGAAGCGGCGGCGGGCGCGCACCTCCGGATCCGCCGCGAGGAAGAACTTCGCGTCCGCGTCCGGGAACACCACCGTGCCGATGTCGCGCCCCTCCAGGATGGCGCCCGCCTGCGCCTCCAGCGCGAGCCTGCGCTGCAACGCGAGCAACCCCGCGCGCACCACCGGCCGGCCCGACACCTGCGAGGCGCCCATGGAGATGGCCGGCGTGCGGATCTCCCCGGACACGTCCTCGCCGCTCAAGAGGACGTGGTTCTCCTCGCCCACCACCTGGAAGTGGATGCGCACGCGCCCGAGCAATTCGCCCAGCTTCACGTCGTCATCGAACGCGATGCCCTCGCGCGTGGCCATCAGCGCCACGCAGCGGTAGATGGCGCCGGTGTCCACCAGCGCGAACCCCAGCCTGCGCGCGAGCAGCTTGGACACGGAGGACTTCCCGGCCCCCGCCGGCCCGTCGATGGCGACGATGAACGGACGCGGGCTCATGACAGGATCTCCTTCAGCGCTTCGACGCACCGCTCGTTCTCGGAGGGCGTTCCCACGGAGATGCGCAGGCAGGTGGGATGGCCGTTGCCCGCCATGGGCCGGACGATGACGCCCCGGCGCAGCAGCTGTTCGTACACCGCGCCCGCGGGGCGGTGGCAGTCCACGAAGACGAAGTTCGCGTGGCTCTCCGACAGCGTGACGCCCAGCTTCGGCAGCTCGCGCTCGTAGTAGCGCAGCCCCGCCTGGTTGTTCTCCCGCGTGCGGCGCACGTGCTCCGTGTCATCCAGCGCCGCCATGCCGGCCGCCTGCGCCACCACCGTGAGGTTGAAGGGCATGCGCGTGCGGTGCACATAGCCCGCGAGCTTCGCGTCCATCACCGCGCTCCCCAGCCGGATGCCGGCGAGCCCGTGGATCTTGCTGAAGGTGCGCAGCGCCACGAGGTTCGGGTGCGCGTGGAACAGCTCCACCGCGCTCGCGTAGTCGGGCCAGTCCACGAACTCCGCGTAGGCCTCGTCGTGGACGACGAGCACGTCCTTCGGCACCGCCGCCAGGAACGTCTCCAGGTCCTTGCGCCCGAACGTCGTCCCCGTGGGGTTGTCCGGGTTGGCCAGGAACACCATCCGCGTGCGCGGCGTGACGGCGCGGGCCATGGCCACGAGGTCGTAGCGGAAGCCCTCGCGCATGGGCACCTCCACGAAGGGCCGGCCATGGGCCTGCGCGGAGATGCGGTACGCCGGGAACGAGCCCTGGCAGAGGAGGATCTCCTCCTCCGGCGTGGTGAACGTGCGGATGAGCAGCTCGATGAGCTCGTTGGATCCGCTGCCGAGGACGACCTCCTCCGGCTTCACGCCCAGGTGCGCGGCGAGCTTGCGCACCAGGTGGAAGCTCGTCGCGTCCGGGTACAGGTGCACCGACGCGGCGGCCTGCTTCATGGCCTCCACCGCGCGCGGCGACGGGCCCAGCGGGTTCTCGTTGGACGCGAGCTTGATGACCCCCGTGAGGCCGTACTCCCGCTCGGTCTCCTCGATGGGCTTGCCTGGAACGTAGGCCTTCAGCGTCTCGACATGGGGAGGAACGAGCGGTCGCATGGGGACTCTATTTGCCGGAGAAGACGCCGTAGGCGCGGAACTTCTTGTAGCGGTCGAGCACCAGCTCGTCGGGCGACAGCTCCGCCAGCTGCCCCAGGTGCTTGCGCAGCGTCTTGCCCAGGGCCTCCGCCGCCTTGGCCGGGTCGCGGTGCGCGCCGCCGGGAGGCTCGGGGATGACCTCGTCGATGATCTTCATCTCCAGGAGGTCCGGCGCGGTGGGGCGCATCGCGTCCGCCGCCTTGTCCGCCTTGCTGGCGTCGCGGAAGAGGATGGAGGCGCAGCCTTCCGGCGTGATGACGGAATAGACGCTGTTCTGGAACATCAGCACGCGGTTGCCCACGCCAATGGCCAGCGCGCCGCCGGAGCCGCCCTCGCCAATCACCGTGGAGATGATGGGCACGCGCAGCCGGCTCATCACCTCCAGGTTGACGGCGATGGCCTCCGCCTGCCCGCGCTCCTCCGCGCCGATGCCCGGGTACGCGCCCGGCGTGTCCACGAAGGTGAGGATGGGCTTCTCCATCCGCTCCGCCAGCTCCATCAGCCGGCGCGCCTTGCGGTAGCCCTCCGGGCGCGGCATGCCGAAGTTGCGCGCCATGTTCTCGCGGGTGTTGCGCCCCTTCTGGTGGCCGATGAGCATCACCGTCTTGCCGTCGAAGCGCGCGAAGCCGCCGACGATGGACGGGTCCTCGCCGAAGTGGCGGTCGCCGCACATCTCGAAGAAGTCCGTGAAGAGGTGCTGGACGTAGTCCAGGAAGAACGGTCGCGAGCTGTGGCGCGACAGCTGCACCATCTGCCAGCGCGTCAGGTCGCTGAAGATCTCCGTCTGGAGCTTCTTCGCCTTCTTCTCCAGTTTGGAGATCTCCGAAGAGAAGTCCACCGTGCCGCTGGTGGAGAGGACCTTCAGCTCCTCGATCTTCTTCTCCAGCTCGATGAGCGGGCGCTCGAAGTCGAGCGCGTAGCCAATGCCGGTTGCCATGGCGCGGAACTAGCACCAGGGTTGCGGCCTTTCAACGCGCAACCGGTTACGCACCCCCCGGAAAGCTCCTGGAATCTCCCACCCTCCACCCCCGTCTGGAGCGACATGGTCCTCGCCCTGTCCCTGCTGGCCCTGACACTG
>NZ_RAWG01000264.1 GCF_003611735.1 Corallococcus sicarius
ACGGGGGTGGGCGGGGCACCCAGTTGGGCTTCGAGCCGGTCGAGGCAGGTGCGCATCAGGGGGCGCTTGATACGGCCCTGGGTGGCTTCACCCAGGCCCAGCATCTGTTCCGTCAACCAGCGGGTGAGGAAGAGCAGGGGGACGCGGTCGTCCGGGGACAGGCCCCGCTCCAGGTAGCGCTTGTTGCGCACATAGTCGTCGAAGGCGTCGAACTCGCGGGCCAGGTCCCAGCGCGCCAGGCGCAGGGCCTCCGTGTAGACGGCCGGGTCGGGGCGGCGGGTGACCTCCGTGAACAGCGGGGCGAACTCGCCCAGGGTCGCCGCATCCAGGTCCTGGACGGGCGGCGGCCACGCCTGGAGGTCCTTGGCGAGCAGCCGCGCCACCTCGTCCAGCAGGTGGTCCACGAGGGGGATGGGCTTGAGGTCGAAGAGGTGGTCCCAGCGCGAGGGCATGTGTCAGGGGCCAGCGGCGGCGGCCTGGGCCACCGGAAGGGGAGGGTGCGGGGCGGAAGACGCGGGCGCCGCGTCGTCAGCATAGCCCAGGGCCAGCTCGCGCCGGATGACCTCCCACACGGCCCGGCGGGTGAGCAGCTCGCCGTGGGGCACGCCGGACAGCTCCACGTTGAAGACGTTGGGCTGGCCATCCACGGCCAGCACGGAGGAGGGGTACTTCGCGATGACGTCGTCGCGCGAGTAGATGGACGTGAGCCGCACATGGCGGGGGAACGCGCCCTCGCCCAGCCTCTTGATGAAGGGGGACACGGGCGTGAGCTGCCACATGCTGCGGCTGAACCAGCCGAGCGTCGCGCACCCCAGGTACGCCATCCGCGTGCCCCGGTGCGGCGTGCCCAGGGTGATGAGGCTCCGCACGCGCGCGTCCCCACCCAGCCGCTTCACGTAGTACGTGCCGATGAGGCCGCCCTTGGAGTGGCCGATGATGGTGAGCGGCCCCATCTCCGGGTGGCGCTCGTAGAGCCGGTCCACCTTGCCGCGCACCTTGCGCGCCAGCTCGTCGATGCGGTGCGTGTTGAAGCGGTCCATCGTGCCGCCCAGGTGGATGGACCAGACGCAGTAGCCCTCGCGGCGCAGGCGGTGCTCCAGCACCTCCAGGACGCGGCGGGTGCTGAAGAAGCCATGCAGCAGGAGCACCGGCCGGGGACAGCGCTTGAAGTCCGTGCGCCGCACGACCTGATTGCCGCGCGGATCCAGGTCCAGGTAGCTGGTCAGGTACTTCAGCTGACACCGCAGCTTCCGGTACTGCATCACGAACGGATTCATGGCCGCTCCCGTCCCGCGAGGGAAACCTAGGGAGCGCACCGCGCCACGGCCCGGATCCGCGCCGGGCCTCTGTCCGCTTTCAGGCGGTGAAGTGTTCGAGGAAGTTCAGCAGCACCCGGTGCGCGAGCGGCGTGGGGGTGATGCCGGACAGCAGCCGGGGCACGAACTCCCCTGAGGGCACGCCCTTCTCCTGGGCCAGCGCGTTCAGCTTCTCCTCGCGGGCGAGGATGACCGCGCGCATGGCGTCCGTGGGCATCTCCGGATGGAACTGCACGCCGCGCACGTTGGGGCGGAAGGCGAGCGCCTGGTATGCGGTGTTGGCGTTGCCCGCGAGCACCGTGGCGCCCTCGGGCAGGCGCGAGACGATGTCCTCGTGGGTGGCCTGGACGGCGAAGCGCTCTGGCAGTCCGGTGAAGAGCGGATCCGCGCGTCCCTCCGGGGAGAGCGTCACCTCCACGGTGCCCGTCTCGCGGCCCTGGGGGTTTCGCGTCACCTGTCCGCCGTACTGCTCGGCGAGGAGCTGTTGGCCAAAGCACACCCCGAGCACGGGGATGCCCTGCTCGCCCGCCTCCGCCATGAAGGCGCCAGCGCGCTCCATCCACGGCTCGCGCTGCGTCACCGACAGGGGCGAGCCCGTCATCATCACCGCGTCGTAGCCCCGCGCACTCTTCGGCAGGGGGGCGCCCTGGTGCACCGGGAGGATGTCGAAGCGGCGGTTGGACAGTCCGATGGTTTGCAGAAACCACCGCTCGTAGTCGCCCACCGACAGCCGCACGGAGGCCGCGGCGTCGCCGGCTTTCAGCAGCAGGACGTTCTTCATGGGGGCAGCTTGCCGCGTCATGGACCCATTCCTACCGTGTCGTGCCGTCCGTGTCCGGTGCCCGCCACTTCACGTAGCGCGCGCGCCGTGCTCACCCGAGGCCTCGCCATGACCGACGCTCGTTCGCTCACTCCCAAGCTCCCTGTGCTCAAGCTGTTCATCGACGGGCAGCATGTGGACCCCGTGGAAGGCGGCACCTTCGCGGTGACCAACCCCGCCACCGGGCAGAAGCTGTGCGACGTGCCCGCCGGCACCGCCGCCGACGTGGACCGCGCCGTGAAGGCCGCGCGCCGCGCCTTCGAGTCCGGGCCCTGGGGGAAGATGACGGGCCGCGAGCGCGCGAAGCTCATCCGCAAGCTGGCGGACCTGCTCTACGAGCGCCGGGAGGAGTTCGCGCTCGTCGAGTCGCTGAACAACGGCAAGACGTTCAAGGACGCCATCCGGGGCGACGTGGCGCCGGGCGCCGCGACGCTCGCGAACTTCGCCGACATGGCCAGCGGCATCCGGGGCGAGGTGCTGCCCGTGGACGGCCCCTTCCACACCTACGCGCTCAAGGAGCCGGTGGGCGTGGTGGGCGCCATCATCCCGTGGAACTACCCTACGTGCATGCTCGGCTGGAAGCTGGGCCCCGCGCTGGCCGCCGGCTGCACGGTGGTGGTGAAGCCGTCGGAGTACACGCCGCTCACCGCGCTGAAGCTGGGCGCGCTGGCGATGGAGGCGGGCTTCCCGCCGGGCGTCATCAACGTGGTGACGGGCCTGGGCGACCCCGCGGGCGAGGCCATCGCGCGGCACCCGGACGTGGACAAGATCTCCTTCACCGGCTCCGGCCGCACCGCGCGCCGGCTGCTCCAGGCGTCCGCCGCGAGCAACCTGAAGAAGCTGACGCTGGAGCTGGGCGGCAAGAGCCCGCAGATCATCTACCCGGACGCGGACTTCGACCGCGCGGTGGACGCGTGCTTCTGGGGCATCTTCGGCAACAAGGGTGAGACGTGCAACGCGGGCAGCCGCGTGCTGGTGCACGAAGGCGCCTATGAGGCGTTCGTCGCGAAGCTCGCGGAGAAGGCCCGCGTGCTGAAGGTCGGCGACCCGCTGGATGCGACCACGGAGATGGGCGCGCTCGTGAGCCAGAAGCAGATGGACACGGTGCTTGGCTACATCGAGAGCGGCAAGCAGCAGGGCGCGAAGCTGCTCGCGGGCGGCGGGCGCGACACGGAGGGCTTCAAGGCGAAGGGCTGCTTCGTGAAGCCCACCATCTTCGGCGACGTGAAGCCGGACATGAAGATCGCCCAGGAGGAGATCTTCGGGCCGGTGCTCAGCTGCCTGCGCTTCCGCGACGACGCGGAGGCCATGGCCCTGGCCAACGGCACGCCCTACGGCCTGGCCGCGTCCATCTGGACGGGCGACGTGGCCAAGGCGCACGCGCTGGCGAAGCAGGTGAAGAGCGGCGTGGTGTGGATCAACTGCTTCAACGAGTTCGACGATGCCGCGCCCTTCGGTGGCTACAAGGAATCCGGCTGGGGCCGGGACCTGTCGCACTACGCGCTGGATGGCTACCTCCAGACGAAGGCCGTGTGGACGAAGCTGCCGTCGCCCTGAAGCCCGCGCCGCCGTCGCCCCGTTCCACCTGAAGACATCCGCATGACGAAGAAAAGGAAGGTCCCCATGGCGTCGCGTCCCAAGGCCAAGGTGCTCACCCATCCGGCGATGGCCCGCCGGGCCCGAGCGAAGGAGCGCAGCGAGGGCACGGAGCGCGCGGCGTCCTCCCAGCAGGGCGACCTGGACGCCCTGCGCCGGTGGATGGACGAGAAGGGCGTCCGCAAGGTGAAGGTGGGCGGCGTGGACGTGGATGGCGTCTGGCGCGGCAAGTACATCTCGCTGGAGAAGTTCTGGAGCGCCGCGAAGAGCAACATGGGCTTCTGCGACGTCGTCTTCGGGTGGGACCTGCGCGATGAGCTGCTCGACAACACGAAGGTGACGGGCTGGCACACGGGCTACCCGGACACGCCCGCGAAGGTGGACCTGTCCACCGCGCGCATCATCCCGTGGGAGCCGGACACCGCGGCGTTCCTGCTCGACTTCGTGAACCCGGACGGCACGCCCTACGAGGCGAGCCCCCGGCAGCTGCTGCAGAAGATGGGGCAGCGCGCGCGCAAGCTGGGCTTCCTGCCGAAGTTCGGCTCCGAGTACGAGTTCTTCATCTTCAAGGAGGGCCCGCAGAGCCTGCACGACAAGGGCTTCCAGGGGCTCACGCCGCTGACGCCGGGCATGTTCGGCTACTCGTGGCTGCGCACGTCCATGAACGCGCCGCTGGTGCATGCCATCATCGACGGCTGCAACGCGTACGGGCTCAACATCGAAGGCTTCCACACGGAGACGGGCCCCGGCGTCTTCGAGGCCGCCATCCGCTACGACACGCTGGAGCTGGCGGCGGACCGCGGCGCGCTGTTCAAGACGGTGGTGAAGGAGATCTGCGCGCGGCACGGCGTGTCCGCGTGCTTCATGGCGAAGGTGGACCCGAAGCTGCCCGGCTGTTCCGGGCACGTGCACCAGTCGCTGTGGGACCTGAAGGGCGAGGACAACCTCTTCCACGACCCGTCGGAGAAGCACGGGATGAGCCAGCTGATGCGGCACTACATCGGCGGGCAGGTGGAGCTGATGCCGGAGCTGACCGCGCTCTACTGGCCCACCATCAACAGCTACAAGCGCAGCGTGGAGAACACCTGGGCGCCCACCACCGCGACGTGGGGCCTGGAGAACCGCACCTGCGCCATCCGCGTCATCGGTGACAGCGGCAAGTCCATGCGCATCGAGTACCGGCAACTGGGCGCGGACATGAACGCGTACATCGGCATGGCGGTGAGCCTGGCCGCCGGCCTGTGGGGCATCGAGAACGAGATTGAACCGCCCGCGCCGGTGCTCTCCAACGCCTACGCGGCGCAGAACACCAAGCCCCTTCCGCGCAACCTGAAGGAGGCCGTGGCGCTCCTGAAGAACAGCGAGCGTGCGAAGGAGCTGCTGGGCGAAGGCTTCGTCGACCATTTCGTGCGCACCCGCGAGTGGGAGGTGCGCCAGTACGAGCGGGCGGTCACCTCCTGGGAGCTGGAGCGCTACCTGGAACTCATCTGAGGAGGACCCCATGAAGCCTTTCGACATTCCCACGGAGCCCCGTGTCACGGAGATGGCCTGGCCCACGCGCATCGTGTTCGGCGCGGGCGCGCTCCAGCGCCTGCCCGCGCACGCGACGCGGTTGAACATGAAGCGCCCGCTGCTGGTGACGGACGCGGGCGTGGTGAAGGCGGGCGTCGCCGCGCGCGTGACGGAGGTGCTCAAGGCCGCGGGCCTGGAGTGCGCCGTCTTCGACCGCGTGGAGCCGAACCCCACCGAGCGTGACGTGTTCGCGGGCCTGGAGGCGTACCGCGCGCACAAGAGCGACGGCATCATCGCCCTGGGCGGTGGCAGCGCGCTGGACGCGGGCAAGCTCGTGCAGTTGCTCACCACGCACGAGCCGCCGCTCAGCCGCTACGACGACGCGAAGGGCGGCGACCAGTACGTGCGCGACGACTTGCCGCCGCTCATCGCGATTCCCACGACGGCCGGCACGGGCTCCGAGGTGGGGCGCTCCGGCGTGGTGACGCTCGCGGACACGGGCCGCAAGACGGTCATCTTCAGCCCGTACCTCTTGCCCAAAGCGGCCATCATCGACCCGGAGCTGACGCTGGGCCTGCCCCCGTCCGTCACCGCGGCCACGGGCATGGACGCGCTCACGCACTGCATCGAGGCGTACCTCGCCAATGGCTTCCATCCGCTCGCGGACGCGGTGGCCATCGACGGGGTGATGCGCGTGGGGCGCTCGCTGGAGACGGCGGTGAAGGAGGGTCGCGACCTCGCGGCGCGCACGGACATGATGGCGGCGGCGATGGAGGGCGCCATGGCCTTCCAGAAGGGCCTGGGCGCGAGCCACGCGCTGGCGCACGCGCTCACGCCCATCTCCGGCGTGCCGCACGGACTGGCGAACGCCATCGTCCTGCCGGTGGTGATGGAGTTCAACCGCGCGGCGTGCACGGCGCGGCTGGCGCGCATCTCCTCCGCGCTGGGGGACACGTCCAACGCGCGCGAAGAGGTGCTCGCGGGCAACGCCATCGACCGCGTGCGCAAGCTGGCGGCGGCCGTCGGGATCCCCACGCGGCTGCGCGACGTGGGCGTGCAGGAGAAGGACCTGGAGCACATCGCGCAGAAGGCGTTCCTGGATGCTTCGCACCAGGGCAACCCGCGTCCGGTGACGGAGGCGGACCTGCTCGTGATGGCCCGCGAGGCGTGGTGAGCTGACTTCATGCCGTACTGATTTCAGATTGTTTCGCCAGGGGCCGCTCCGAGGGGAATCGGGGTGGCCCCTCGCCTTTGCGGGAGTGAATCGCGCCGCGCCTGCGCCGTCAGAAGGTTCAGAACGCAGCAACAACGCGGCTCACGGAGGCAGGTCATGAAGGCAATGCTCAAGAAGCTGGTGGTGGCGGTGGCGCTCGTCGCGAGCTCCCCGGTGATGGCGGCGGACTTCCACACGGCCTCCCCCCTCGTGAGCCGCCAGGACCAGTCCCGCATGCAGCGCGAGCGTCAGGCGCGCGAGCGTCAGGCCCGCCTGGAGCGCGAGCGTCAGGAGCGGGAGCGTCAGGAGCGCGAACGGCAGGCCCGGTTGGAGCGCGCGCGTCAGGAGCGTGAGCGTCAGGCCCGGCTGGAGCGGGAACGTCAGGAGCGCGAGCGGCAGGTGCGGATGGAGCGCGAGCGCCGGGAGCACGAGCGGCTGGCGCGGCTGGAGCGGGAGCGGCAGCAGCGTGAGCGGCTGGCGCGCCGGCACTCGAACTACAACGGTGGCTGGCTGAACTGATCAGCCCGGGGCAGGCCGCTAAAAGCCGTGACGAAGCCCGGGGGCGGGTCATCCACCCTCGGGCTTCTTCGCGTCCGGGCTCAGTCGGTGTTGGGCTCCACGGGCACCATGCTGCCCCCGCCGCCCACGGCGCCGGTGCCTCCGTCGGAGGTCACCACGCCGCCCGCGCCCACCACGCCGCCCGTCATCTCGGGCTCGCCCGTCTCCGGGGTGAACTCCAGCGTCTCCACGAAGACGCGTCCCGGCAGGCGCATGTCCATGGCGGTGACGCGCTCCTTGTCGCGCAAGTCGTAGAGCTGCTGCGCCACCGGGCCCGCCTGCACGCGCTCGTCGGAGAAGAAGACGTAGACGCGCACCTTCCCCTCCTGCACGGGCACGCGGAAGCTGGTGTTGGCGACGGGCTTGTTCGCGTCGCAGCGGATGGAGCGGTTCTCGCGCGTGAGCGTGAGCTGCCGGATGACGCCCTTCTCGGACATCGTGTACAGCAGGCAGTAGGGAAGCTGGCCCTCGGAGGGGATGACCTCCATCGTCGCCGCGCCCGTCTTCTTCAACTGGACCCGTGCGGACTTGTCGGGCGACTTCGCTCCGTCGCAGGCTGCGCCGCCCAACGCCAGCACCGCGAGCAAGACCGTCCAGCGCGTCATGAGTCCCTCCCAGGGATGGTGGAATGGAAAACCCTGGAATCCTACCCTGGGGCACGCAGTGTCCAGCCCACGACCGCGCCCGGACACGCACATGCGGGCGCCGAATGCATGGTCGTGCACATGGCTTGCCGCGTCATCCCCGGGCGGGGCCTATTCGGGGCGCTGGTAGACGATGACCTGCGGCGTTTCGTCCAGGTACAGCCCCGTCGCGGGCGTGCGCGTGCCGAAGGCCTGCCACGTGAGGAACTCGTGCTCGCGAAACTCCTGGTGGTACTGGTACGCGACGATGTCCGCGTCGGCCGGGCTGTTCACCGGGCGCACGTCGGTGCGCAGCATCCCGTTGCGCTGGTAGTCGCGGAACGAGAACCCGTTCACCTCGTGCAGGTAGATGCGCGCGCCCGGCTTCGCGTGTTCGTTGATCCACGGCAGCACGCCCGTCACGTGGCTGGACCAGAACTGCCGCTGCATGCCCAGCGTCGCCGCGCCCGGCAGCCCACCCGCCAGCTCCGAGTACGCCGCCGTCCCGTAGGGGAACACCCGCACCAGCCCCAGCAGGGCGGGCACGAGCAGCAGCGCGAACACCGGCACCGTCACGGCGAGCGAGGGCAGGGAAGGGCGGCGCGCCTTGAGCAGCTCCCACAGCGCGAAGCACCCGCGCGCCACCGCCGCGCCCGCGAGGATGCCCAGGAAGGGCATGGACGGGAACCAGTGCTTCACGCCGCCGAAGTGCGGGACCTGGGGGTGGCTGATGACGAGGATGGACGTCACCGCGTTGACGCCCACCAGGGCCTCGGTGGCCGTGGGCATCCGCACCCACTCCCGCGTGCGCGCGCTCAGGCTCAACAGCGCGCGGCCCACGAGCGCGGCGAACCCCGTCACCATGGGCGCGAAGAGGCTGGTGGGCACCGTCAGCGCCGTCTTCACCACCACGTAGGTGAGCGGGAAGGGCGGCCCGCGCATCAGCGTGCCCAGGTAGAACCAGGCGTAGTGGTTGTGCGTCGCGTGGAAGGCCAGGTACCACGCGGTGCGGTCCACCGGCGCGTGCCACAGGTAGGGCCAGTGCAGGTAGAAGAGCACCGGGCCCAGCACCGCCATCGCGGCCACCGGCATCAGCGCCCGCGTCACCGGGAGGCTCACGGAGCGCAGGTCCCTCAGCATCCACGCGCTGCCCACCGCGAGCCCCACGAAGAACAGCGTGTGCGGACTCAGGAGCAGGAACTTCTTCTGGAACGCGGCGCCTCCGCCCAGGAACACGAGGAGCAGGCCGTAGAGCACCGCCACCGCCGCGAACAGCCCCACGAAGCGGGTAAGCCGCACGCGGGCCTCCGGTGAGCCCTCGCTTTCGCTCCATGCCCGCCACAGCGCGAACGGCGTCAGCACGAAGGGCAGGAAGAGGGCGTTGTGCTTCGTCGCGAGCGCCAGGCCGAACGCCACGCCGCACAGGACGCCCCAGCGGGTGTCCTCCAGCGCGCGCCAGAAGCAGTACACGACGAGCAGCCACATCGCGGCCACCGGCATGTCGAAGGCCGCCAGCTCCGCGTTGAAGTACTGCCGGGGCACGAGCAGGAAGGAGAGGGCGGCGAACCACCCCGCGGTGCGGCCGTACAGCGCGGTGCCCAGCAGGAAGCAGAGCGAGGGCACCAGCGCCGCCATCGCGAACGCGGGGAGGCGGAAGGCCGCCGCGCTGCGCAGCCCCAGGCCGTCGTGGAAGAGCAGGTGGCTCAACCCGAACAGCGTCTTCATCAGCACCGGGTGCTCGTGGTTGTAGTCCCACGCGCGCACGATGGCGCTGTCGGTGAAGGCCTGCGCGGGCGCGCGCACGAGCAGCCGGAACCAGCTCGCGTAGCCCTCCGCCGCCGCGAAGTAGACGCTCTCGTCGCGCGTGAAGCCCACCGCGGCCTCGGTGCTCCACAGGGCCGCGAAGGCCAGCACCCACAGCGCCAGGGCCGCGAGCTTCTCGTCGCGCGTCGCTGCCCGGCCCGTCATGGCCGCACCCCCACCGCCGGCTCCAGCGCCATCACGTCCAGGCACACCTGCCGCGACTCCGCGTTGTCCGCCTGCACAAACACTTTCACCGTGCGCGGCGGTCCGGGTGGCAGCACCACCTCCGCCTTCTGCACGCCCTCGCGGCCCGGAGGAATGGGCACGTCCAGGAGGCGCTCGCCGCTGGCCGCGTCGTCCACACCCAGGTGCGCGGTGCTCAGGCGCGGGTCCTTCGGGTGCGCGAACTCGAAGATGATGCCGCCCTCCAGGCGCAGGCCCAGGCCGGCGGGGACGCCGTCGAACTCCGCCACCAGCCGCTGCGGCCCTCCCGGCGCGTGCATCCAGAGGCAGTGCCGGGGCTCGTAGAGGACTTCATGCCACTCCGGCGCGACGTACAGGTGCGCCGGGCCGGGGCAGCGGTGCACGCGCCCGTCGAACGGACAGTCGATGCGATTTCCTTGCGGCTGCTCCAGGTACACGCGCGCCTGGCTCATGGCTTCGGAGGCCACCCAGCGGCGGGGGCGGTGGCGGCCGTTCTCATAGAGGCGCAGGGACAGCGGGCCGTGGCGCGTCTCCGGGCCCAGCGCCTTGCGCCCGGGAAGGAAGGCCGCGTCGAACGCCTTCGCGTCGGAGCGGGGCAGCTCCGGCTGGCCCAGCACCCAGAGGCGCGGGTGCTCGCTCAGGTCGGCCCTGTCGGAATCGAGCCAGCCGTGCACGGGGAGGGTGGGCGGCACGAAGAGACGGGCGCGCTCGGTCCACCAGGGGAACAGCAGCACGCCGTCCCCGGGGCGCGCGTCCCGGGCCAGCACCTCCGCCACGGCGCGCGTGTCCGCGTCGGAGGGGAGGCGGCCCGGCAGCCGCAGCTGGAAGGCGAGGCACAGGAGCGCGACGAGCAGCAGGCCCCCCAACTCCACGAGGGGCAGGGCGCGCAGGGGCCTAGGACTTGGCAAGACGGATCTTCTGCTCGCTCTTTTCGCGGCAGAAGGTGCAGAAGATGTGGTCGCCCTGGTTGAAGGACGGCGTCCAGGGTGGGTACATCGAGCAGCGCGGATCCAGGCAGTGGTGCAGCTCCCAGAGCGTGCCCAGTTGGTGCAGCGCGTGGCGCGCGATGGCCTTGTAGCCCGTCTCCAGGTCCTTGTAGGGCGCGATGGTGAGCACCGCCCGGTCCTTGCCGTAGCGGGCAAAGCCGACCGTGGGCGCCTTGCCGCTGGGCAGCTCCCGGTCCTTCAGCTTGCGCGAGGTGAGCAGCAGCACCTTGTCGTCCTTGTAGGCCCGGATGCCCTTCACCTCGTCCAGGAGCTTCTCCGCGTCCAGCGGCTCGGACATGCCCGAGGGCACCTCCGCGGAGCCGCTGTGCTCGCTGCCCACGCCGAAGGCCGTGTAGAGCGTGCGGTTGAACTTGGCGAGCTGCTTGTCGTCAAAAGGGTCCAGCGTCACGACGCGAATCACGGGGCGTCACCTCGGCGGGAAGTTGAGCGGTTCACTCGCCCTCGGGCGGCTTGGCCTTGGGCGGACGGCCACGCTTCTTGGGCGCGGCGGGCTCCGCGGGTTCGGCGCCTTCAGGCGGCCTGGCCTTGGGCGGACGACCCCGCTTCTTCGGGGCGGCGGGCTCGGCGGCACTCTCCGCCGTGACCTCCGGCTTGGGCTTGGGCGGACGGCCGCGCTTCTTCGGGGCCGCGGGCTCGCCCTCCTCGGCGGGCTTCGCCTTGGGGGGACGGCCGCGCTTCTTCGGAGCGTCCTCGGACGCCTCCTCGCCGCCTTCCTCCTCCTCCGCGCCCTCCTCGGCGGACTCCTCCTCGGGCTCGGCGGGCGGCTCCTCGTCCGAAGGCAGGTCCAGCTCTCCGCCCTCCAGACCCATGAGGTCGCTGTCGAGGTCCAGGTCCTCGTCTTCGCCTCCGGGCCGCGCGAACTCGGCCGCGGTGCGCTTGGGGCGCTCGCGACCTGGCGGGAAGAGGACGATGTCGATGGAGTCCTCGGCGTTGGCTTCGGCGGTGCCCAGTGCGGCGGCGACCTCCATCACCAGCAGGTGCCGGGCGTTGTCGTAGAGCTCGCGCTCCTTGGTGGGCAGTGGACGCAGCTCGCTCAGGACCTGGAGGCCCTTGACGACCTCCGCCAGGCCCAGGATTCCGCCCTGGGTCATGCGGTCCAGGTTGGTGCGCGCGCGTTGCTTCCAATCCAGGTCGGCCTTGTCGCTGTCCGAGCGCAGGAACGCGTAGATCTCCTCCACGTCGGCGGCGCTGGCGACCTTGCGCACACCAATGGAGAGGATCTTGCCTTCCGGCACCATGACGACGGCACCGTCTTCCTCACGGCGCATGGTGACGAACGTGAGCTTCTGCCCGGCCACCTCCTTCACGTCGATGGCGGCGACGCGGCAGACCCCCTGGTTGGGGTAGACGACCCGGTCTCCAACGTTGAGTTGGAGTGCAGCGGACCCTTCTGGCATGTCCCCCTCGTGGGCGGGTGGGATGAGCACCAAAGCGAGCGGCGGTCGTAGCACCCTGCTTCGCCGGATGCCACGAGTTTACCGGGGAAGCTTGGTCATCCGTGTGGCATTGCGCTGAGCTTCCAACAGCTGACCCATCACTTCGTGCGCCTGGGCGTCCAGCACGGCGTCGATCTGGGCATCGGTCGGCCCCTCGTCCGCCATGCCTCCGGGCTGCGCGTCCACCCGAGTGGAAAGGCCCACCGTGGACAACACCGCGACTCCCAGCGCCAGCACCGCCATCAGCTTCTTCATGAGCGTCCTCCGTTGCGGCCCAGGGTAGGGGCGACGCCCGGATGATCAATTTTTCTGCGACAGGTCGCCCCCGCCCTGTAGCGACCCGTGGCGCGGCAAGGCCGTCCGCGACCGCGCGCTACTGCCCGAGCTGCTGGTGGTTCAATGGCGCCACCGGCGTCACTTCCAGGGTGAGGCCGCCGGTGTTGTCGCCCGGGTCGTCGTCCGGGAACGCGAGCCGCAGCCAGCGCGCGCCCCGAATCACCGTGGGCTGGTTGACGCCCAGCACCTCCAGGGTGCCGGGCCCGGTGGCCGGGCCGTCCCCCGCGCCGTGGAGCGCGAGCACCTGATCCACCGCGCCGCCAGCGAAGCCCCGGGTGCGCGCAGGCTCCGCGGGGGCGCGCACGACGACGCGGTAGGTGGTGGCGGCATCCAGCTCCCGCAGGGTGAAGGCCTCCTGCTCCGTGGGCGCGACGGAGTAGCGGCGCGGATCCAGCAGCAGGGTGGTGACGGCGCCGCTGGTCTGCTCGCGCACGTGGACATGGAGGGCGCCCCGGTTGTCGTCGGGGTGGCCGTCCCAGAGGAACACGTAGAGGACGGAGGTGTTCTGCAGCAGCACCTCCTCGCCGCCCACCACGCCGAAGCTGTCGATGGCGGGCAGCGCCTCGCCGCCCTCCAGGAAGTAGGCCGCCTGGGCCACCGGCATCGGTCCGCCCAGGGACACGCGCCCCTCCACGCGCAGGCCATACGTGCGGGAAGGGTCCAACCGCATGCGCGCCGCGACGGACTGGGGCACGCGGAAGGCGTGCGCGGTGGCGCTGAGCACGAACGGTCCGCCCTCCGCGTAGCGGGCGCCGGACGTGGCGGCCTGCCCGGTGCTGGCGCGGGGGTTGGCGCGGGGCGCTGGCGGGCGCTTCGGCGTCAGGCGGGCATGGACCGCGAGCGTGGTGCCGCGCTCGGCCTTCACGCGCTGGCTCCAGGGCACCTGGCCCGGCAGCGACACCTCCAGCACGTGCTCGACGTCCGAGGGAAGCTGGCTGATGAGCGTGGGCGTCGTCTCCGACAGCTCCCGGCCGTCCACGCGGATGGTGGCGCCCGCGGGCGACGAGCTGAGCTCCACCGCGAACGTGTTGCTGCTCCCCACGAGCAGGCCCATCCACATGGCCAGCAGCGCGCCCAGCACCGGAGCGCCCTGCATCGCCCAGCCGGGCAGCGTGCGGTGCCACGCGGACTGCGCTTCGGGCGGCGGGTCCCGTGGGGGCAAGGCCTGCGGGAGCACGGACTGGGGGGGCAGGGGC
>NZ_RAWG01000265.1 GCF_003611735.1 Corallococcus sicarius
ATCCCGCCCGCCCGCGCTCAGGAGCGCGTGGGCCTTGTCGAGCGCCCGCGCGAAGCGCCCGGCGTCATAGGGCTTGAGCAGGTAGTCCGCCGCGTGGGCCTCGAAGGCCTGGAGGGCGAAGCGCTCGTACGCGGTGGAGAAGATGACGGCGGGGCACGCCTCCGGCCCCAGCGCCTCCAGCACCTCGAAGCCGGTGAGGCCGGGCATCTGCACGTCGAGCACCACCAGGTCCGGCCGCAGCGCTTCGATGCGCGCGAGCGCCTCCGTGCCGTCCGGGGCCTCGCCCACCGCGGTGAAGCGCGCGTCGGCCGCCAGCAGGCGCAGCACCTTCGCTCTCGCGGGCGCCTCGTCATCCACCACCAGCACGCGGAACACCCTCATGACGCGCCCTCCCGGGGCAGCCCCACCGTCACCCGGGCGCCGCCCTCCGGCCCCGCGCCGCGCGTCAGCTCCGCCCGGTTGCCATGCAGCAGCGCCAGCACCCGTCCCAGCTGCGCGAGCCCCACGCCCGGCCCCGTGGAAGAGGACGCGGCCCCGAAGCCGCGCCCGGTGTCCTCCACCTCCAGGCTCCAGCGCGGGCCCTGGGCGCGACCGCGGATGCGCACCTCCAGCGGCGCGCGCAGGTCCTGGTTGTGCTTCACCGCGTTCTCCACCAGCGTCTGCAGCGCGAAGCACGGCACGCGCTCTTGCTCCAGCCCTGGCTCCATGTCCCAGCGCACGACCAGCCGGTCCCCGAAGCGCGCCGTCAGCAGCGCGATGAAGCGCTCGGTGTGCAGCCGCTCCTCGCCCACCGTCCAGGTGGGCTCCGTGCGCTCCAGGCTGGCCCGCAGCAGGTGCCCCAGGTCGCTCAGGAGCCGGTCCGTGCGCGGCAGGTCCTCGTACATCACGGAGCTGATGGTGTTCAGCGCGTTGAAGAGGAAGTGCGGGTGCAACTGGCCGGTGAGCGACTGGAGCTGCGCGGCCCGGAGTTCTCCTTCCAGCGACGCCGCGCGCAGGGCCCGCTCCTGACGCTCCTTCCACGCGGCCTGCAGCGAGATGAGGGCGAAGAGGAGCGCGTAGGTGATGAGGTCCTTCTGGGCCTCCATCGGGAGCTGGTAGGTCAGGTCCCCGAAGTCGTACGCCCCCAGCCCCAGGAGCGCGTAGGCCCCGTGCCGGAGGGCCGCCATCACCGCGACGTGGAGTGTGGTGAAGAGGGCATAGGCCGTCAGGTGGATGCCCAGGAAGCGGCCCCAGCCCACGCGGGGGCCCGGCGCGTTGAGGACCGCCGTGATCAGGAGGGGCAGCAGCAGCGCGACGGCCAGCGCGCTCGTGACCTCCCAGATGAACGCGGGGGCCCAGTGGCCAGCATCGCGGCTGGAGAGCTGCGACAGCCGCACCGCGCTGCCCTGCCACACCCCCAGGACGATGCAGAACCCGAGCACCCTCAGCACCCGCCGGGCACGCAGGCGTGGCCAGCGCCAGCGGACGGAGGTGGGCTCGGCGGGTTCGGACACGGCGCTCACCCCACCGTCCCGGGAGCCAGGGTGGCGACCCGCGCGGGCCGCGCCTTCAGGCCGAAGAAGGGCCGCAGCCACGACACGCGCGAGACGCCCTCGCTCAGGGCCAGGGTCAGGACGAAGGACACACTGAGCACCGCGCCCAGGAGCGCCCACGGGCCCACGGGAAGGCGCAGCAGCAGCAGGCCCACGACGAGGATGACCGTCTGGTGGAAGATGTAGAACGGGTACGACAGCGCCTGCGCCCACTGGAGCCACGGGGGCGACACGCGCACGTGCTGACGCGCGTAGCCGAGCACCGCCAGCAACGTGCTCCAGAGGAGGACGCTCCCCACCACCATCTCCGCCACGGGCGGGAGTGACTCCACCGCGATCGCCGCCGCGAGCACCGCCAGGGCGAAGGCCGCCATTCCGCGCCGCAGCGCCACCAGCCGCGTCCACACCCCGGGGCAGCGGGCCATCAGGTGGCCGTAGAAGAACAACAGGCCGTAGTGCAGGAAGGTGCGCGGATCATCGCGCAGGGCATGCGTCTCCGGGAAGTCGCGCAGCAATATCCGGTTGAGCAGGAGCGGCACGACGAGCCACGCCACGTTCCACCCGCTCGACAGCCACGCGTCCGCGCGCGCGAGGAAGCGTTCGCCCCGCGCCGTGCGCAGCGCCGCGAAGAGGGGCAGGGCGAGGAGGCAGTAGACGAAGAGGTAGGCCACGAACCACAGATGGTGCCAGCTCAAGCTGCCGGCAGGGTAGGGCACGAAGTCGAACACCGTCGGGTAGAACGCCGCGTAGCTGCCCTGGAACTGGCCCCGGAACACCCGCTCCACGTAGATCTGCGGCGGCACCACCACGAACATGCCGAACACCAGCGGCACGAACAGCCGCAGCGTCCGGTCCTTCGCGAAGGCTCCCAGGGTGCGCCGCCGCAGCGCGAACGCGGTGCCCGCGCCGGAGATGAGCATCAAGAGCGGCATCCGCACCAGGTGCAGCACCTCCATGGTGGGCTCCAGCACCGGCAGCGCGACGGGGCTCTTCACGTGCCAGTCCCAGGTGTTGAACATCATCCCCGTGTGGAACAGGTGCAGCACCACGATGGCCAGCACCCGGAGCCAGTCCAGGTCGGGGTGGTGCGCGTCAGCGGCGGAAGGGGTGGGCGTGTGCATGCCCTGGAAATGCCCACGCCCGGCCCGCTGCCTCCACGCGGATGCCGTGGAGCGGACCCAAAACGGCGCGAGACGGACGGGGGAGGGGCTGCCCCCCACGCAAAGCAAAAGGGCCGCCCGGTCTCCCGGACGGCCCCTTCGCTTGAACGACGTTGGAACAGGGTGAAGCGGTGGACTACTCGGCCACCACGTCGACCTTGATCTTCGCCGTCACCTCGCGGTGCAGGCGCAGCTCCACTTCGTAGCTGCCCAGCGACTTGATGGGCTCGGCCAGGTGCAGCTGGCGACGATCCACCTGCTGACCCTGGGCGGCGAGCGCCTCGGCGATGTCCAGCACCGTGACGGAGCCGAAGAGCTTGTCCTGCTCTCCGACCTTGCGCTTGATGGTGACCTTGACGGCGCCAAGCTTCTTGGCCTGCTCGTCCGCAACGCCCTTGAGCTTGGCGCTGCGCGCGGTCTGCACGGACTGCTCGTGCTCCAGCTGGCGCAGGTTCTGCTCGCTCGCCAGCACGGCCTTCTTGCGCGGCAGAAGGAAGTTGCGGCCGAAGCCGTCCTTCACCGTGACGAGCTCGCCGGACTTGCCGAGGTTGTCGATGTCCTCACGCAGAATGAGCTTCATGTTCAATCTCCTGGGGGGACCCGGCGGCTAGCCGACGACCGCGTTGTAGGGGAGGAGCGCGATGCCACGGGCGCGCTTGATGGCGATCGCCACCTCACGCTGGTGCTTCGCGCAGTTACCGGAGATGCGGCGGGGGATGATCTTGCCGCGCTCGGTGACGAAGTACTTCAGCGTCGCCTGGTCCTTGAAGTCCACCGACGCGTTCTTCTCCGCGCAGAACCGGCAGACCTTCTTGCGGCCGAAGCCACGACCACCACGCTTGTCGTCGTCGCCACCCATGCCGCCACCGCGGTCGCCACGATCGCCACCACGGTCGCCGCCGCGGTCACCACCACGGTCGCCACCGCGCGAACCGCCGCCGTAGCCACCGCCACCACCACCACCGGGGCCACGGGAACCGCCCGTGCCCTTGCTATCCATGCCGTTGCTCATGAACGTTCTCGTTTCCTGGAAGGTTTAGGGAAGGACCTGGAAGAAGGCTTACGCCTCCTCGGAGGTCTCCTCTTCCGCGTCGGGGCCAACGAACTCGGGAACCTCGGCACGGAAGCCGCCACCCTCGCGCTCCACCGGGGCGCCCGGACGGGTCTCCTCGACGTCGCCGGCCAGCTTCAGGTCCTCGAGGACCGGACGGGACTCGGGGTCCACCTCATCCGCGAGCTTCACGGAGATGTAGCGGGTGACCTCGTCGAGGTTGCGCAGGTTGCGCTCGATCTCCGCCACCAGCCGCCCGTCACCCAGGAAGCTCGTGTGGACGTAGATGGCGCGAGGCTGCTTGGCCACGGGGAACAGGGTCTTCTTCTTCCCCCACACCGTGAAGCGCAGCACCTTGCCACCCTCGCGGGTGACGATGCCCCGGACGCGCTCCTTCAGCTTGTCCACGTTGTCGTCGGTGAGGTCCGGCTTGACCAGGAAGATGGTCTCGTACTCACGAAGCCGCTTGGCGGCCTGCGTCTCTGCCATGTTTCTCTCCCCTTGGGGTCGAGTGCCCCCCGGACCATCCGGGGAGCGGGGAAACGGTTGCTGGCCCTCGAAAGGCCGCCACCGGGGATGGGAAGTCACGCGCCCACCACCACCGCGTCTTTCCCGCTCAACAACACGGGGAGGAGGGGGCTTCTAAGAGGACCCCCCCGCGAAAGTCAAGCAATGCCCGGGGAGGAGGCGGCCAGCCGGCCGGCCTCGCGGGCGCTCAGGCCTTCCGGTTGTGGCGGTTCATCGCCGTGGCCAGCCCGTCCCGCAGCCAGCTCTCCGTCATGTCCGCCGCCCGGGCAATCAGCTCATCCAGTTGCCGGCGCTCGCCGTCATCGAAGTTGGAGAGCACGTAGCCCGCCACGCGTTCCTTCGCGTTGGGGCCCTCCGGCTTGCCAATCCCCACCCGCACGCGGATGAAGGCGTCCTCGCCCAGGCTGGACACCAGGCTCTTCAAGCCATTGTGGCCGCCCGCGCCGCCGCCCGCCTTGAGCTGGAGGCGCCCGAAGGGCAGGTCCAGCTCGTCGTGGATCACGAGCACGTCCTGCACGTCGACCTTGTAGAAGCGCGCGGCCTCCGCGACGGCGCGGCCCGACAGGTTCATGAAGGTCTGCGGCTCCACGAAGAGGATGCGCTCGCCGCCCAGCGTGCCCTGGCCCACCCGCGCCTGGAACTTGTCCTGGGTCAGCTCCGCGCGAGCGCGCGAGAGGAGCGCGTCCACCACCATGAAGCCGATGTTGTGCCGGTGGCGCTCGTACTCGCGCCCGGGATTGCCCAGCCCGCAGATGAGCTTCATGGAAGGCTCCGTAAAGACCGCGGGGCAGGCCTTTGCAAAGGCCCGCCCCGCGAGGAAACAAAGGACTGCGAGAAGGGGACGGCCTACTTCTTCGCCGGGGCCTTCGCGGCCGCCGCAGGGGCCTTGGCCGCCGCCGCCGCGGGGGCCTTCGCGTCCGCCGCCTTGCCCGTCGCCGCCGCGGCAGGCGCCGCCGACGTGATGGCCGCCGGGGCCGCCGCTTCCGCCGCCTCGGGCGCGGAGAGGACCGCGATGGTGTAGTTGACGTTCGTCTTCACCGACACGCCCTCGGGCAGCTTCACGTCGTTCACGTGGATGGCCTCGGCGATGTTCAGGTTGCCCACGTCCACTTCAATCTGGAGCGGGATGGCGGTGGGCAGCGCCCAGACCTCCAGGTTGCGGCGGATCTGCGTGAGCAGACCGCCCTCGAGCACGCCCGGGGCCTTGCCCGTGAGGACGACGGGCAGGTTGACCTTCACCTGGTCCGTGTCGCGCACCGCGATGAAGTCCGCGTGCAGGATGTCACGGGTGAGGGGGTCCATCTGGTAGTCCTTCAGCAGCACCTGCTCGCCGCCGCCCTCCAGCTTGATCTGGATGAGCGTGTTCAGCTTGTGCGGGGTGTTGATGGCCGTGCGGATGGCCTTCGGATCCACGGAGATGTGCAGCGGCTTCGTCAGGTGCTTGCCGTAGACGACCGCGGGGACCTGACCCTGCGCACGCAGGCGGCGGGCGGCGCCCTTGCCGGAACCTTCACGCGCCTTCGCTTCGAGGGTGCTCTTGTCGGTGGCCATGGAATTCTCTTTTCAGTGGGGGACTGCGGGTGCGCCGGTTCCCGAAGGCGCCCTCGGCATCCCGCCACCATGGCGGGCCCCGAAGACGGCGCCCGGGCCGTGAAGCCCGTGGAACCAGCAGAGGGGGCCGGACATGCCAGCCCCAGGGGTGTTCCGTCAAGCCGGCCGTCATCCGGCCGCTCCAGGGCCCGGGCGCCCAGAGGCCCGGCAGGCCCGGGCCAGGACGGCCCAGGGGCCCCACGTCAGACGAACAGCGAGCTGAGCGAATCCGCGCGGTGGATGCGCGCGATGGCTTCGCCGAACAGCGAGTCGGTGTGGAGCGCGCGGATCTTCGAGCACGCCTGGGCGCTGGCGGAGAGCGGCACCGTGTCCGTGAAGACGACCTCCTCCAGCACGGAGTCGGTGATGCGCTGGATGGCGGGGCCGGACAGGATGGGGTGGACGGCGTACGCCAGCACGCGGCGCGCGCCCTTGTTCTTCAGCGCGGCGGCCGCCTGGGCGAGCGTGCCCGCGGTGTCCACCATGTCGTCCACCAGGATGGCGTCCTTGCCCGACACGTCGCCAATGAGGTTCATCACCTCGGAGGCGTTCGCGCGCGGGCGGCGCTTGTCGATGATGGCCAGGCCCGTGTCCAGGCGCTTGGAGTAGGCGCGCGCGCGCTCCACGCCGCCGGCATCCGGGCTGACGATGACGACGTCGCTCAGCTCCGGGAAGCGCTTGCGCATGTCCTCCAGGAACACCGGCGAGCCGTACAGGTGATCCGAGGGCATGTTGAAGAAGCCCTGGATCTGCCCCGCGTGCATGTCCATGGACACCACCCGGTTGACGCCCGCGACCTCCAGCATGTCCGCCACCAGCTTGGCGGTGATGGGGGTGCGCGCCGCCACCTTCCGGTCCTGCCGCGCGTAGCCGTAGTACGGCATCACCGCGGTGATGGAGCCAGCGCTCGCCCGCTTGAGGGCGTCGCACATGATGAGCAGCTCCATCAGGTGGTGGTTCGTCGGCGGGCACGTGGACTGGACGATGAAGACGTCCTGTCCGCGCACGTTCTCGCCGATCTCGACGTGGATCTCCCCGTCGGAGAACGTATCGACCACCGCCTTGCCCAACGGGCGCTGGAGGTAATCACAGATGCGCTGCGCCAACGCCGGGTTGGAGTTCCCGGCGAACACCTTGAAGTCACGCTGCTGCATGGGGGCGCTGACTAACCCGTGCGCGCCCCGAAGGGAAGAACGTTAGTCGAGTTCCGCAGCCACCGGAGCAAGCGTCCCGGTCTGCGCCTGGTGGAGGTGTTTCTCGTACTCGATCAAGATGACGCGCTCCATCTGGCTGCGCGTGTCCGCATTCAACGGATGAGCAATATCCTTGTACGTCCCGTCCTTCCGTTTTTTCGCGGGCATCGCGATGAAGAGCCCGGTGGAACCGTGGATCACCTTCAAGTCGCGTACGACAAAGCAGTGATCCAACGTGATGGTGACGTACGCCTTGAGCTTGTCCTCTTCGACCGGAAACACCCGGACGTCGGTGATGTTCATGGTCCCCCCCCGAACCCGAAAGGCCGGAGCTATGGGGAAGCCTGGGACAGACTGGTGGTGAAAAGCAAGCACCCCCTACCCGACGCACCGGGTGACCGTTCACTGGAGGCTGGCGCTCAAGCCCCGAAGGGCCAGTGACTCACCAGGTGGGCCAGGAACGCCAGGTGGTAGACGACGATGATGGCGTAGACGACGGCGCCCGCGCGGATGGCGAAGCGGCTCGCCTTGAGCTTGCGGTGCAGGCACAGCAGGCACAGGCCCGCGTTCACGATGAGCAGCTTGGAGAACATGAAGAAGAGCGGTGACTGCTCGTACGCCACGCGCATCACCGGGTTGAGCTCCTCCGCCACCCCCAGCTGCAGGAAGAGCAGGGTGAACAACCCATCCAGCAGGTTCAGCATCAACAACGCCACCGAGGCGGGTGACATGTAGAAAGAAGCACCCTGCGTCCAACTCCCCGTCCCCGTCTGAATCCCATCCGCCGTCGCCGCCACGCCCTACCCCCTGGTCCCGTCCATGCTGCCCGGGGCCCTCCCTATTCAATTCGCTTGCCAAGGCTTCCAGGGCTTCCGGGAAGCGAACGGGCAGGCGGCGACGAATGGGGGGTTGGCAGGCTGGAAACGAAATTGACGGGAAGGGGTGGGTGCCCGAGATTGGCCCCGCATCCGACCCTCCCCGACGAGCGCCCATTGCATCAATTTCCCAAAGATATCGGGTGGATAGAGGTCATCTGCGGCTCCATGTTCTCCGGCAAGACGGAGGAGTTGATCCGCCGCGTCAAGCGCGCGCTGTACGGCCGCCAGAAGGTCCGCGTGTTCAAACCGCGCATCGACACGCGGTACGACGAGACGCAGGTGGTGAGCCACAGCCAGTTGAAATTGACGTCCATTCCGGTGGAGAGGGCTGAAGAAATTTTCCGGCACCTGCCCCCGGACATCCAGGTGGTGGGCATCGACGAGGTCCAGTTCTTCGGCGGGGAGGTGGTGCAGGTGTGCGAGGCGCTGGCCCACCGCGGCGTGCGCGTCATCTGCGCGGGGCTGGACCAGGACTACCAGGGCCGCCCCTTCGAACCGATGCCGCAGCTGATGGCGGTGGCGGAGTACGTCACGAAGGAGCTGGCCATCTGTGCGGTGTGCGGCAATCCGGCCAACCGCTCGCAGCGCATCATTGGCAGCGAGGAGCGGGTGGTGGTGGGGGCGGCAGGCGAGTACGAGCCGCGCTGCCGCAAGTGTCACGTGGGCGAGCCCACGGAAGCCTCACCCCCGCAGACGCTGAAGCTGTTCGACTGACAACCCTGTTTCTTTCGCCTGGAGCTGGATTCCGATGCGGGACACCCTGTACGCGAACGTGCCGTTCCGGCTGAACGAGATGACCCACCACTATGGACCGCAGGTCCACCTGGTGGGTAATCCGTTTCTCCTGTCCCAGCTGGCCACGCTGTGCGCCAAGGGCACGCTGCAGCCGCAGATCAACCGGCTGGTGGAGCAGCTGTACGCGGACCTGGTGAAGACGGTCATCAACGCGGAGTTCCCGCGCAAGATGGTGACGCTGCCCACGCGGATGATCGACTCCACGCCCCTGGGCATCTACCAGGGCGAGGTGGTGGACCCGCAGCTGCGCGTGGTGACGGTGAACATCGCGCGGGCGGGCACGCTGCCGTCGCAGGTGACGTATGACCTGCTGAACTTCACGGTGGATCCGTCGCTCGTGCGCCAGGACCACATCATCATGAGCCGGATGATCGACGCGGCCCAGGCGGTGGTGGGCTCGGAGATTGGCGGCGCGAAGATTGGCGGGGACGTGGATGACGCGTTCGTGCTCTTCCCGGACCCCATGGGGGCCACGGGGGGCAGCCTGTCCACGGCCATCCAGCTCTACAAGACGAAGGTGCCCGGCAAGGCCCGGCGCATCATCACGCTCAACCTCATCGTCACGCCGGAGTACCTGCGGCGGATGACGAAGGAGCACCCGGACGTCATCATCTACGCGCTCCGGCTGGACCGGGGCCTGTCTCCGCCGGAGGTGTTCGGCACGGAGCCGGGCCTGCTCTGGGACAAGGAGCGGGGCCTGGATGACCGGCAGTACATCGTCCCCGGTGGCGGCGGCTTCGGGGAGATCATGAACAACGCCTATGTGTAGACAAGGGAGTTCCCGGTGACGTTCCACGAGAAGGATGTCGGTGTCCTCATCTCCGAGGAAGCCGTGCAGGCGCGCGTGAAGCAGTTGGGCGCCGAAATCACCCGCGACTACCAGGGCAAGGAGCTGACGCTCATCTGCGTGCTCAAGGGCTCCGCGTTCTTCGCCATCGACCTGGCGCGCGCCATCGACCTGCCGCTCACGGTCGAGTTCCTGGGCGTGTCCAGCTACCACGGTGGCACGGAGACGACGGGCGAGGTGCGCATCACCACGGACGTGTCCAAGCCCATGGCGGGCAAGCACCTGCTCGTCATCGAGGACATCATCGACACGGGGCTCACCATGAGCTTCCTGTTGGAGAACCTCCAGGCGCGCCACCCCGCGTCGCTCAAGCTGTGCTCGCTCTTGGAGAAGCCCGCGCGCGCCCGGACGAAGGTGAACATCGACTACAAGGGCTTCGTCATCGACGACCTCTTCGTCGTCGGGTACGGCCTGGACTACGGGGAGAAGTACCGGAACCTGCCGTTCATCGGCATCTGGAAGAAGGCCTGACGCACGAAAGCCGTGCCTCGCGTGAGCGGGGCACGGCTTGCGGTGTGAAGGCGGGGGAGGGGAGGCCTAGAAGGCGGCGTCGAAGACGACGTCGTTCGCGGCGCCCACGCCCACGCCCACCTGGTAGGACGACACGCGGCGCTCGAAGAAGTTGGTGAGCTCCTGCACGTCCTGCAGGTCCATGAAGTGCAGCGGGTTCTTGGTGTGGAAGATGGGGGACATGCCCAGCATCTGGAGGCGCTGGTCGGCCACGTACTCCAGGTAGCCGCGCATCTCCTGCACCGACAGGCCCATCACGCCGCCGCCCAGCACGTCCTGGGCGAACTGCGTCTCGCACTCCACCGCTTCACGGAGCATCTGCACCACGTCGCGCTCCAGGCTCGCGTCGAAGAGGTCCGGCTCCTCCTTGCGCACCGTCTGGATGGCCTCGAAGGCGAACGCCATGTGGGCGCTCTCGTCGCGGAACACCCAGTTGGTGCCCGCTGCCAGGCCGTTGAGCAGCCCCTTGCTGCGCAGGAAGTACACGTAGGCGAAGGCCGCGAAGAAGAAGAGGCCTTCGATGCAGCCCGCGAAGCAGATGAGGTTCAGCAGGAACTGGCGCCGGTCCCCGCGCGAGCGCGTCTGGTCCATGGACTGGATGCTGTCCATCCACTTCATGCAGAAGCGCGCCTTGCGCTGGATGGAGGGGATGTTGTCCACCGCGGCGAACGCCTTGGCGCGCTCGGCCGGGTCCGGCATGTAGCTGTCCAGCAGCGTCAGGTAGAACTGGACGTGCAGCGCCTCTTCGTAGAGCTGGCGCGACAGGTACATGCGCGCTTCGGGCGCGTTCAGGTGCTTGTAGAGGTTGAGCACCAGGTTGTTGCCGACGATGGAGTCGCCCGTGGCGAAGAAGGCCACCAGCCGGTGGATGAGGTGACGCTCCGCGTCCGTCATCTTCGAGCGCAGGTCCACCAGGTCCGTGGAGAAGTCGATCTCCTCCACCGTCCAGGTGTTCTTGATGGCGTTGCGGTACATCTCGAAGAAGACGGGATACGCCATGGGGCGCAGCGTCAGGTTCATTCCCGGATCGAGCAGCATTGCTTCAGCACTCCCTTACAAAGGACGGCACGGGACGACAGGGGCAGAGGGACGGGCCCGTGACTACTGGCACGCCTCGCACGCCTCGGGGTTCTCCAGCGAGCACGCCACGGCTTCGGCTTCCGCGGTGACGACCTGCGACATCACCTGCGCGGGCGCGGCCGACACAGAAGGGCCGCCCTGGTTCACGGTCGTCTTCGCGATGCGGGTGGCCGGGCGCGAGCGCATGTAATACGTCGTCTTCAGCCCCTTCTGCCACGCGTAGAAGTACATCGAGGACAGCTTCCCGATGTTGGGCGTCTCCACGAAGAGGTTGAGCGACTGGCTCTGGTCGATGAAGGCGCCGCGGTCCGCGCCCATGTCCAGCAGCGAGCGCATGGGGACTTCCCACGCAGTGCGGTAGATGGCGCGCAGCTCCTCCGGCAGCTCCGTGAGGTCCTGCACGCTGCCTTCCGCCATCTTGATGCGGTTGCGCGTGGACTCGTTCCAGAGGTTGAGCTGCTGCAGGTCGCGCACCAGGTAGCGGTTCACCTGGAGGAAGTCACCCGACAGCGTCTCGCGCTTGAAGAGGTTGGACACCTGCGGCTCGATGCACTCGTAGCAGCCGGCGATGGACGCGATGGTGGCCGTGGGCGCGATGGCGATCATCAGCGAGTTGCGCAGGCCCACCTTCATGATGCGCGAGCGCAGCGCGTCCCAGCGCAGCGTGTCCTCCGGGACGACGCCCCAGCTGTCGAACTGGAGCTCGCCCTTCGCGGCGCGCGTCTCCGGGAAGGCCGGGTGGGCGCCGAACTGCTCCGCGAGGTCGGAGGAGGTGACGAGCGCCGCGTAGTAGATCTCCTCGGAGATCTTCTTGGACAGGTTGCGCGCCTCCACGGAGTCGAAGGGCAGGCGCAGCTGGAAGAAGACGTCCTGGAGGCCCATCAGGCCCAGGCCCACCGGGCGCCAGCGGCGGTTGGAGTCCGCGGCGGTGGTGATGGGGTAGTAGTTGAGGTCGATGACGCGGTCCAACTGCTTGATCGCGAGCATCGCGTTGGTGCGCAGCTGGTCGAAGTCGAACTTCCCGTCCTTCACCATGCGGCCCAGGTTGAGCGAACCCAGGTTGCACACCGCCGTCTCACCGGGGCTGGTGACCTCCAGGATTTCGGTGCACAGGTTGGACAGGTGGATGACGTTGCCCGGCTGGCCCGTCTGGTTGCTCTTGCGGTTGGAGATGTCCTTGAAGGTCATCCAGCCGTTGCCCGTCTGGGCGAGCACCTTCATCATCCGGGCGTACAGGTCGCGCGCCTTCACCTTGCGCACGGCGAGCCCCTGCGCCTCGGCCTCCGCGTAGGCCTTCTCGAAGGCTTCGCCGAACAGGTCGGTGAGGTGCGGGGTGGCCTTCGGGTCGAAGAGGCTCCACTCCTGGTCGGCCTCCACGCGGCGCATGAACAGGTCCGGCACCCAGTTGGCCAGGTTCAGGTTGTGCGCGCGGCGCGCCTCGTCACCGGTGTTGTCACGCAGCTCGAGGAAGTCCTCGATGTCCGCGTGCCACGTCTCCAGGTACACGCAGCACGCGCCCTTGCGCTTGCCGCCCTGGTTCACCGCCGCCACGGACGCGTCCAGCGTCTTGAGCCAGGGGACGATGCCGTTGGAGTGGCCGTTGGTGGACTTGATGAGCGAGCCCCGCGCGCGCACGCGGCTGTACGCCACGCCAATGCCGCCGGAGAACTTCGACAGCATCGCGATGTCCGAATACTTCTTGTAGATGGCGTCCAGCTCGTCCGCGGGCGAGTCCAGCAGGAAGCAGCTGGAGAGCTGCTCGTGGCGCGTGCCGGAGTTGAACAGGGTGGGGGAGCTGGGCAGGTACTCCAGCGAGCTGAACAGGCGGTAGAACTCGATGGCCTCGCGCGCGTTGTCGCCGGAGAGCGCGCACGCCACGCGCAGGAAGAAGTCCTGGGGCGTCTCAATGACTTCGCGCGTCTGCGGGTTCTTCAGGAGGTAGCGGTCGTAGACGGTGCGCAGGCCGAAGTACTCGAACAGGTCGTTGCGGACCGGGTCGATGGCGGCGTTGAGCTTGCGCGCGTTGGCCTGCACGAAGGTGAGCAGGCGCTCCGCGATGAGGCCGTGCTTGTGGCCCGCGGCGACGGACTGGCTGAAGGACTGGATGTCCTGGTTGCTGACCTCCTTCTGGATGAAGGTGGACAGCAGGCGCGCGGAGAGCCGCGCGTACTCGGGCTCCTCCACGATGAGGGCCGCGGCGGTCTGGATGGACAGCCCGTCCAGTTCGCGCGTGGTGGCGCCGTCATACAGGCCGCTGATGGTCTTGGTGGCCACGCGCATCACGTCCACGCGCGACAGGCCCACGCAGGACTTGCCCACCGCGCGGACGATCTTGTTGAGGTCCACGGGCTCCGCCGTGCCGTTGCGCTTCTTCACCCGCATCGTGGTGGCGAAGTCGCCAGCGGCCGACGCGCCCGGGGCGGGGGGGGCCTGCGG
>NZ_RAWG01000266.1 GCF_003611735.1 Corallococcus sicarius
GCCCTTCCGGGGCCTCGGACACCACCAGCAACACCGGCACCGCCGCCGCCGTCCGGGGCGCCACCCGCGCCACCTCTCCGCGCCGGGAACCCGTTATCAGGGGCGCCGTGGGGCGGGGGAAAGCGAATTCCGGGACAAGGAGGGAAGACGGTGCAATGGCCACGTCCTCACACTAAGCAGAAATAACGGAAATATCAACCCAGGCTTCAATCCCCGGGGTTCCTGGGGGCGCCCACGAGTGTGATCGCGGCGATCTCCGGGGCGGGGCCCAGGCGCAGGGGGGGTCCCCAGTAGCCGGTGCCCCGGTGGGTGTAGACGCGCGTGCCGGCGACGGTGGCCAGGCCCTGGACGACGGGCTGCTGGAGCTTCACGAAGAAGTTGAAGGGGAAGATCTGCCCGCCGTGGGTGTGGCCGGACAGCTGGAGGTCCACGCGCAGGCCGCCCAGGGACAGGGCGGTGCGCGGCTGGTGGGCCAGCAGCAGCCGGGGCACGTCGGGCGGGGCGCCGGCGAGCGCGAGGTCGGGGCGGCTGGCGAGCGGCGGGTCGATCTGCCCCGCGTTGAAGTCGGTGACGCCGGCCACGACGAGCCGCGCGCCGCCGCGCTCCACCACGCGGTGCTCGTTCTGGAGGACGGTGAGGCCCAGCCGGGAGACCTCGGCCGTCCAGGCGCGGGCGCCGTGGTAGAACTCGTGGTTGCCGGTGACGTAGTAGACGCCCAGCGGGGCCTTGAGGCCCGAAAGCGGCGCCACCTGGTCGCGCAGCTGCTCCACGGTGCCGTCCACCAGGTCGCCCGTCACGGCGATGAGGTCCGGCTTCAGCGCGTTCACCTGATCCACCACGCGCTGCAGCCACACGCCGTCCAGGGTGGGGCCCACGTGGACGTCGGAGAGCTGCACCACGCGCAGGCCGTCCAGCCCCGGGCCCAGGTCCTTCAGCGCCACGGTGGTGCGCTCCACCCGGGCGCGGCCGCGCGCGGTGACGAAGGCGAACGCCACTGCGGGCACCACCGTCCCCAGCACCGCCGCCGCGCGGCCCTGCGCCAGCGAGTGCGCGTCCGTGACGAGGCCGGACAGCGACAGCACCCCGGCGATGGCGTCCGAGGCCAGCACCGCCGAGAGGAAGATGCCGAAGGCGCCCAGCCACACGTAGGCGCCCCACTGGATGGCACGGGAGAAGAAGCCCCCAGGCTCACGGCGCGCCGCGCGGAACCCCGCCAGCAGGACGACGTAGCAGAGGCCCAGCACGCCCCACCCCACTGCGGTCCAGGGCGCGGGCCAGCCGGGGGACGTGAAGAGGCGCAGGCCGATGTAGACGTGCAGCGCGGTGGGGATGCCCAGGCCCACGAGCAGGCCGAGCACCAGGCGCAAGCCCGAGGCGCCCGAGGAGCGCCGCGCGGGGTGTGATGGGACCTCTTCCGGGGACACGTCCGTCACGCTCGTCACCTTCCGTCCCAGGACCTCGGGACGCTTTCGAGCGCGGTTGGATAACGGGCACCCCACCGCCGCGCTTTGGCGACTCCTGGCAGACGCCCGACGGATCCCTGCCCCGTCCGGGCTTCCGTTACCGTCCCGGGCGCCGCTCAGCCCCGGGCGCGGCGGCGGGCGAGGAGCGCCAGCCCGACCAGGGCCCAGACGCCGAGCATCCCCGCGGGCGCGGTGCCGCAGCCGCAGCCCACGTCCAGGTTCGTGGGCCCGCGCACCTGGAAGCCCACCTCCGGCGAGCGCCGGCCGGCCTCGCCCTCCGCGGTCACCACCTGCGCGACGACACGGTGCGCGCCCGTTGCGAGCGCCGCGTCCCGGCCCACCTCGTGGCGGAAGACGCCCTGCGCGTCGGTGGTGACGGTGGAGAGCGCGACCCCATCCAGTTCCAGGCGGATGGACGTGCCGGGCAGCGCCACGCCCACGAACGTCAACGTGGGGTCCACGCTCGCGTCCTGCGCGGGCACGACCATCATGGGCACCGAGGGGTCCGCCGTGCCCGCGTCGGTGCCGGTGCCGCCGTCCGCGCCGGCGACCACCACCTCGAAGCCCACGACGTCGGAGTGCGGCCCGTCATCGCCCGCCTCGTTGTGCGCGTGCACGGTGACCTTGTGCACGCCCACCGACAGCGGCGCGGAGTCCGGCACCTGGTAGGCAAAGCGTCCGAGCAGGTCCACCGGCACGATGTTGTCCTCCCCATCGTCGATGACGACGCCCACGGTGGGGCCACTGGGCGTGGTGCCGGCGAACAGCGGCGTGGGCCCGGTGGTGTCACCGTTCCGGGGCACCACGAGCACCGCCTGGCCCACGGCGCCGCCGTCCGCGAGCACCACCTGGGGCGTGGTGAAGCGCACCGCCGTGGACGCCGTGCTGGCCACGCCGAACGCATCCGCCCACGCGATGACCGAGTGCCCACCGGGTTGCAGCGACGTGGTGGACACCAGGATGAAGCGGCCGTCGGCGCCCGGCACCGTCGCGCCCACCTCACGGCCGTCCACGACGATGTGGACCACCGGGCCGGTCGTGTCCGCGGTGCCCTCGAAGCGCGGACGCGTGGTGTCGATCACCTCGCCCGCCGCGGGCACGGTGATGACGGGCGTGCCCGGCAACTGGTAGGGCTGCGCCAGCACCTGCACGTTTCCGGCGAAGACGCCCCCGTCTGTGAACGGGCCACCGTCGGGCAGCGGGCCGCCGTCCGGGCTGGACGGCGTCGCCCCATGCGAGCCCGCGCCCGGGAAGGCCGACTGGCCGGCGCTCCCCGGGTTCACGTTGGACGTGTACACGAGGCCACGGCCCTGCAGCAGCACGCGGCCTCCCGCGCCGCCTCCGCCGGGCCCCAGCACGTGGTCGGACGTCGCCACATCGCCGCCCCTGCCTCCCGGGGCCTCCACCGTGCGGCAGTCCAGGACGTCCGGCGAGCGCAGCAGCACCGCGCCGCCCGCGCCGCCGCCGCCCGCGCCGTCGGAGCTTTGAGAGGGCTCGGCTGCCAGTCCAGCGGCACGGATGACGCCCGTGCACTGGAACGAGTTGGCCCGGATGAGCACCGCGCCACCGCCGCGTCCGCCGCTGCTGCCGCCGTCGTCATTGCCCTCGCCCGCGCCGCCGCCACCGCCGAAGGTGAAGCGGTCGAATATCAAGTAGCTCAGCGCTGCCCCGCCCAGTCCGCCCTCGTCGCGTTCGGCATCCCCGGTGGCGCTGCGCCCGCCCATCCCGCCGATGCCGCCGTGTCCACCGCCGCCGCCGCCCGCGTTGTGGCAGTTGCCGCCGCCGCCGCCGTTGGCCAGGTTGCCGCGCCCGGTGCTCCCGCCGCCGGAGACGGTCCCCGCCACGCCCTGTCCTCGCGCGGATCCGCCGTCGAGCCCGGCCACGGCAAGTCCGGTGCAGCCGAAGATGACGGGATGGTTGAGGAAGGTGCCGCCCAGGAACCCGGCGCCGTCCGCGTCGATGACGCCGTCGTTGACCAGCTTGCCGGACACCAGCATCGCGAGGATGCCGCCAGACCTGCCGTCCCACTGCGTGACGGTCAGCCGGCCGCCGGCCTCGATGGAGACATCGGAGTACTCGGGCACGCGCAGGACCTGCGCGCGCGTCGCGGCGTAGGCGAACCGCAGGGGCTGGGTCAGCTTGAGCACGCCCGTCGTCAAATCCACGGCCCCCAGGCGGGCCAGCTCCCAGCGGCCCACGACCGAGTTGTCCAGCGCCACGGCCTTCGCGCTGCCCAGGTCGGGCGCGGGCGACAGGCCGATGCTCGTGTGGATCATCACCAGGTCCCCGGTGGCGACCTTGAGTCCGGTCACGGAGAGCTCCAACGCCCCCACGGCGACGGACTGCCTCAGGGGAGCGGCGCCTCCGAGGAGCACCGTGCTGCCCGGGGGGATGGTCAGCACGCCATCGCGCCCGGTGCCCAGTCCAAAGGAGTCCGGCTCCGCGCGCGCGACCTGCGCCAGGAGCAATCCAAGAATGAGGGCCAGGGTGATCCGCATGCCCCCATGGTGCCCCACCGGCCGGCCGGGGTCGAGCAAGGCCCGCCCGCCCCTCAGCGCGGCGCCACCAGGTCCGCGAGCGCGCGGGCGTTGACGGGCGCGAAGAACGGCTGACGCAACAGCCGTCCCAGCGCGCGGCGCTCGACACACAGGAGCTGGAGTGAGTCCTCCCATTCGCCCAGCACGGCTACCGCGCGCACGTCGGCCGCGTCGCGGTAGAGGTCGTTGAGGTTGTGTACGAGCGCGGGCACGTCCTCCACCTCCCACTTCTCCGTGAGCTCGCCGGCCGCGACGTGCAGCTCCAGCACGGGGCGCTCGCGCACGTCGACGATCTTCAGTCGCCGGGCCGCGCCGCCCATGGCCGCGGTGAGGGGGCCCAGCAGCTCATCCGGCCGGACGCCGTACCCCACGGTGAGGCCGCCCGCGAGCACCCCGGCCTCGCACAGGCGCAGCAGCGACACATGGGGAGGCTCGCCCGGGGGCACCAGCCCGGCGGCGGCGGCGGGATCCTTGAGCAGTCGCTCGCGGTCGAGCGCATCCAGCAGGGAGGCCATGGGCGGAGCACCCTAGCAATCAGGGCCCCTCGCCGTCCCAGTAGTCCACCTCCGAGGCCAGGGGCAGGTACGCGTGCAGCGTGCGCGCGGCCTTGTCGCCTCCGGGGGCGGCGCCCGCGAAGACGCCGACCTTCTTCGAGTCCGGATACACGAGCACGTCCGGAGCCTCCATGGTGGAGAAGCACAGGTAGCGCAGCGGCTCCGGCCCGTCGTTGAGGAGCTGGTGCGCGCACTCCGCGCCGGGGGGCAGCGCGACGTAGTCCCCTTCGCGAAGGGGAACGGTCTCCGTACCAAGCCGCAGCGAGCCCGAGCCAGACAGGACGTACACAGCCTCCTCGTTGCCCAGGTGGTAGTGCAGGGGCCACGAGCGGCGGCCCGGAGGAAGCTCCACGAGGCTGCACCCGAGCTTGCGCCCGTGCGCGGCGGCGCCCAGTTGCTTGCGCTTGAGGGCCACACGGGAGCCGTGGGCGACGTCGGTCCAGGGAAGGTCCTCGGCGTGGACGACGTGGGGATGGGATGGGGACATGGCGGACTCTCTGTGTGTCAGGGGCGTTCGGCGACGAGCGCGAACACGCGGTGGGGAACGGACATCGGCTCGTGGGGGAAGCGCTCGGCGAGGAGCGCCGTCAGCGCGGCTTCGAAGCGGGCCACGGCGTCCGGAGGGAGCGAGGCGCCAATCCGTGCGTTGGCGCGCATCCGTCCGCGCCAGCCCACGTGGGTGTAGGGCGTGGGTGAATCGAAGGAGAAGGACGTCACGGCCTGGAAGCCCGCGAGGGCCACGTCGAGGAACCACGCGGGGTAGATGCCCACGGCATGTCCGTAGCGATCCACGGGCAGCAGGTCGCGGGGGCTGAAGTCTTCCATCAAGGTCTCGGTGGCCTCCACCACGTTGCCGGGCAGGGCCAGCCAGTCGAAGTGGGCGATGATCAACCGCCCGCCGGGCCGCAGCACCCGGAACGCCTCGCGAGCAGCGGCGGCGCGGTCGAACCAATGCCAGCACTGGCCAGCGAACACGCGGTCGAAGGAGGCAGACGGCAGGCCCGTGTCCTCCGCGCGTCCCTCACGGAAGTCCACGGTGAGCCCCTCGTCGCGGGCGAGCTGTCGGGCCGCGTCCAGCTGTGGGGCGGAGACATCCAGGGCGGTGACTTCGCAACCACGCCGCGCGAGTCCCCGCGCGATGGTGCCGGTGCCGGTGCCCAGGTCCAACGCGCGCAGGCCGGGCCGCAGCACGCCGTCCTGTTCCAGTCGGGTGAAGAAGGCATCGGGGAATCCCGCCCGGTGTTTCGCGTAGTCCGACGACGTGCGTCCGAAGTCCACTGACACAGACATGGCAACTCCTCGCGTGAAGACCTCCGGCGCGGAAGGTCCAGCTCGACAGGATGTCCAGTCGAGTCGAGACTCCGCCACCAGGGAGGTACGTGAAGCATGGTGCGTCGCAGCGGGGGTCGCTCTCAATCTCGATTCGACCATCCACCTGAGGAGGAGCTGCTGCGCGCGGAGGAAGCAGCGGCCCTGTTGGGCGTGAAGCGGGCGACGCTCTACACGTACGTGAGCCGGGGGCTCGTGCGGTGCGTGCCGGAGAAGGGCACGAAGGAGAACCGCTACCTGCGAGCGGACGTGGAGCGCCTGAAGACACGCCACGACGCCCGAGCAGGCCACGCGGCGGTGGCCTCTGGAGCGCTGCGCTGGGGCGAGCCCGTCATCGACTCGTCCGTGTCGCGAGTGGGCGAAGAGGGGCTCGCGTACCGGGGCCACGACGCGGTGGCGCTGGCGACAGAAGGCCACCTGTTCGAGGACGTGGCCGAGCTGCTGTGGACCGGGAGCCTGCCGAACGAGTCCACGCCGTGGCCCTTGTCCGGCGTGCTGCCTCCCGCATCCGAGCAAGCCGGCCCGCGAGCAACGTCATCCGCCGCCGAGCGCGCCAGTTCGTCGCAGCGTGAAACACCGCCGCTGTCTCCCGCGTCACTCGCGGCCCTGCTCCCCCGTGGAACGCCGCCGCTGTCCGCCTTGTCCGCGCTGGTGCCGCTGCTGGCCGCGAGCGACGAGGGCCGCTTCTCCGCGCCACCGGAACAGGACAAGGTCCGGGCCCGCCGCCTTATCCGCCACCTGGGCGCGTGGGTCTGCGTGGCGCAGGCACCGGGCCGCGTGTCACGGGCGTTGAAGGAAGACACCGTGGCCGCCTCCCTGGCCACGGCCTGGGACACGAAGCTGAAGCGAGCCCCGGAGCTGATCAACCGCGCGCTGATCCTCTGCGCGGACCACGAGCTCAACACCTCCACCTTCGCCGCGAGGGTCACAGCCTCCTCCGGAGCGGACCTCTACGCCTGCATGAGCGCCGCGCTGGCCGCCCTCTCCGGTCACCGGCACGGTGGCTCCTGCGACCGCGTGGAGGCCCTGCTCACCGAAGTGGGCCGGCCGGAGCGCGCCGCCCAGGTGGTGCACGGCCGCCTGCGCCGGGGCGAAGCCGTGACGGGCTTCGGCCATCGCCTCTACCCGCACGGCGACCCGCGCACGCCACCGCTGGTGGAGGCCGCGTTGAGCGTGCGCCCCGAATCCCTCCGCGTGCGAGTGGCCCGCGCCGTGATGGACACCATGCGCGACGCCGGCCATCCGCCCCCGGCCATGGACTTCGGCCTCGTGATGCTCGCGGACGCACTGGGCCTCCCGTCAGGCGCGGCCACCGTGCTGTTCGGCCTGGGCCGCACCGCGGGCTGGGTGGCCCACATCCTGGAGCAGCGCGAACAGGGCCACCTGCTCCGCCCCCGCGCCCGCTACGTGGACTCCCCCGCGAGGAGCGGTTCCACCTGAAGCGTCGGCCGCCTATCGCTTTCCGGAACGACCCTGTTGGGCCTTTCGCGCGTTCGAGCCAGAACGACCAGGGTGCCCGGTCTTCTTGCGAGCCGAGACCGTCCTCCGTCGCGCAGGCTCCCGGAGGAATGCCTTAGCCATTGATGAATACTCACTGGGCGCCTGAACCATTTCAGCCAGCTTCTCTTGCGCAGCGACGGCCTCCGGCTTGCCACTCTCCGCGACCACGCGAAGGGCCCACAAGAGCGTCAGCCTTTCTCTGCGCTGTTCCATCAACTCCGTACGATCGAGCCCCAGCGCACCAATCGTCACCCGGGCTCGGACATTGTTTCCGACCGCATAGGGCACCTCGCTCCGGAAGCCGATGAAGCGCTCTGGGTCGTCATGTCCCGGGTCAATCAACAGCGGCTTCTCAATGCTTATGCGTCCACCATGATACCTGGCGCGACTTCTGGCTACACGCAGAGGGAACAAGTTGCGCTTGAACCGCTGATTACAGAGCACGCACGACAGGTAGAGGTTTCCCCACTCGTAGGACAGCCAGTAGTAGCCCGGTCGAAGCAACGGGCCGTCCTCCACCTGTAGGCAACCCGCCTTTGGTCGGAAGTGCTCCACATCACCGTAGGCGATATGGTCGAACTTCGATTCACAGAAGGCACACTTCCCGTGCTGAGCCTCCATCAGGGCCTTCCGGACGGTCGTGTGTCCGTAGATGCCTGGCTCGAAAGCAAAAAACCGCTTACCAGACGCATACCCCTTGGGGTCTTTTTCATACCGGGCACAAAGGGCAGCGCGGGCTTGAGTCCCCCTGGTCATCAGCACCTCAGGGACAAAGGGGGACTTGTGGATCCGGATCACACTCCCTCCTTGTGAACACGCTGAGCGAACCGTTGGATGATCTCCAGGGCCTCACGCTCATTTTGAGTCTCGCCAGTGGGCAGGAATCCAATCTGCGCGTCCAGTTCCTTCACCCTCGCCTTGTCACTCGCACTCAAGCGCGCCTTGGACAGCAGCTGGGTCCTTTTTTGCAAGAGGGACTCAAGCTGTGGAGAACGCGCGCTGCTCAGTCCGAACAAGTCGCTCGTGAGGATCTGATCGACACGCCACCCCTTTACGGAGGCGGGGTTGTTGTCAATGATCACATGGTCGCCTTCCTTTCGCAGGACGACGATGTTCGCATCGGCGGCGCTCTGCACCACGAGCGGACTGTGCGCGGTCACGATGAACTGCGTTTTCGGGAAGTGTTCGCGCAGATAGCTCATGAGCCGGCGTTGCCAGGCCGGATGCAGGTGCAGATCAATCTCGTCCACGAGCACAACTGCGGGCTCTGCGAGCGGGTTTGCGCTCTCTGGGTACCGCTCGAAAAGTCGACTCGCCAAGTCCACCATCCAAGCGATAAGCGTGCGGTAGCCCAGACTCAGGTCACGCATCCCCACGAAGCCATAGGGGGTCCTGAACTCTACACGGGCGACCGGAACGCCAGGCCCCGGAGCAACGAAGGTGATCTCATCGATATCCGGCAGCAGATCCAAGAGTACTTGGACAATCCGGTCACGATTGGCTTTAGCGAACTTTTCCCTAGCAGGCGCCTTGCTCGCTGCGTAGTCCGCCTGAAGGAGCCATTCTTCTGCGTTTCTAAGAGGAACATCTTCCTGAAAAAGGCTCTCGTTCAGGCTGCTCACCTTCCCAGAAAGCGCTCCGGCTCCCATCCTCCGGGTCGCCCCATAACCGTGGCAGGCGAAATGTTCCTCGTCCTTCCGAAACACAACGCCGCTCAGCCTCTTCAGCTTTGAGGCTGGATCCCAGTCCATTCGGAACGACTTTGTATCACCATCGTGGCCGTCCAGTGTGCCCTTATGGAAACCCACTGCAAGCATGGCCCACGATCCTCGCCTCGACCCAATCCGGCGTGACAACTCAAGCGCCACTCGGGGGAAGGCACCGGTTCTTTTCTCCACGAAGGGATCCATTGCCTGGGGCTCGCACAATGCCAAGCATTGCAGCAGAGTGGTCTTTCCCACTCCATTGTTTCCCAAGATGATCGTCCACGGTGCCGGGCGGCCCTTCCCATCCGATAGGTCTAGTAACTGCTCCGCTCCGAAGCAGCGGATGTCCTTGATGCGGAGGGTAAGGAAATAGAGTGGAGTGGCGCGCCTTCGCGCAGCTACGCGCGTCTTCGCGGCCGACCTCTTTACCGTTTTTGACGCCTTCTTTTTCGCGGCCATGACACTCCTCACTCACTGAGGGCTAGTGGAAACTACCCGTCGGCCTAGGTCTGCTAGCAGCCATCATAGTCGCGACCATCAAAGCCCCTATGGCATCCGATGCCACTGCGTCTTGTGCGGCGCCCCATCACCGCGCCGCCCCGGTGTCACCTGCCCGTCACGCCGCGCAGGTTTCAGTTGGACCCGCCGCGCCGGATGCGCACACTGCCGCCCGTGAGCGACCGCCGCCCTGCCCTGCCCTATCCCGCCGTGTTGCTGCTCGGCAACGTGGCCTTCATCGCCGCATGGATCGTCGTCCTCAAGCGCCCCGAGGGCTGGCAGGTCGTGGGCCCCGTGCTCCTCGGCCTCTTCCTCGTGCTGCGCGTGGGCGGCGTCTGGCGCTACGCCCGCAACAACCCGGACCCCACCGGCCGCGCGAAGCGCACCGCCGTCATCTCCACCGTGCTGGCCCTGCTCGCCGTGGCCCTCTGGGTCTTCACCCTGATGAGCGGCCCGCGCTGAAAGCAGAACGGGCGCCCCTTCCGAAGTGGAAGGAAGCGCCCGTCGTCACTTCAGAGCCAGGAACCGCGCGTCAGACGTTGAAGCGGAAGTGCATGCAGTCGCCGTCCTGCACCAGGTACTCCTTGCCTTCCACGCGCAGGAGGCCCTTCTCCTTCACCGCCGACTCACTGCCCAGCTTCACCAGGTCCTCCCAGCGCATCACCTCGGCCTTGATGAAGCCGCGCTCGAAGTCCGAGTGGATGACGCCCGCCGCCTGCGGCGCCTTGAAGCCCTTGTGGATGGTCCACGCGCGGCACTCCTGCTCGCCCACCGTGAAGTACGTCCACAGGCCCAAGAGCTTGTAGCCCTCGCGCACCACCTTGTGCAGGCCGGGCTCCGTCAGGCCGTTGCTCTCCAGGAAGCCGGGGCGGTCGGACTCGGGCAGCTGCTGGATCTCCGACTCCAGCGCCGCCGCCAGCACCACCACGCTCGCGCCTTCCTTGGCGGCCATCTCGCGCACCGCGTTCACCCGCGGGTCGCTGTCTTCCTTGCCAATCTGCCCCTCGCTGATGTTCGCCACGTACAGCACGGGCTTGTCCGTCAGCAGGAACAGGTCCTGGAGGAGCGCGTGCTCCTCCTCGTTCAGCTTCTGCGCGCGCACCGTGATGCCGTTGTCCAGGGCCGCCTTCACCCGGTCCAGCGTCGCGACCTCCGCCTTCGCCTCTTCGGCCGCCTTGCCACCCAGCTTGGTGTTCTTCAGCGAGCGCTCGCGGCGCTTCTCCACCGTCTCCAGGTCCTTGAGGCACAGCTCCGTGTCGACCACGTCCCGGTCCCGCACCGGATCCACGCCGCCCTCGACGTGGGTGACGTTGTCGTCCTCGAAGCAGCGCAGCACGTGGAGCACCGCGTTCACCTGGCGGATGTTCGCCAGGAACTGGTTGCCCAGGCCTTCACCCTTGGAAGCGCCGCGCACCAAGCCCGCGATGTCCACGAACTCCAGCGACGTGGGGATCTTCTTCAGCGGCTTGATGAGCGCCGTCAGCTGGTCCAGGCGGTCGTCGGGCACCGCCACCACGCCCACGTTCGGCTCGATGGTGCAGAACGGGTAGTTCGCGGCCTGCGCGCTCGCCGCGGAGGACAAGGCGTTGAACAGGGTGGACTTGCCCACGTTGGGCAGACCGACGATGCCGATGGAGAGAGCCATGATGGATTCCTGGAACAGACGGGCGCGGCTTGGGACTTCCCGGCCTTACGCCGAGCGGCGGGTCGCCGTGGCGCTGGTCGCACTCGGCACGCCCTGCACGAACTGCTCGGCCAGCTGACGGTGCTTCGCGTCGTCCATGCGCTCGTTCATCAGCTTGGAGGCCACGTCCATCGCCAGGTCCACCGCCATGGCGCGCACTTCCGCGATGGCCTTGGCCTTCTGGTCGTCAATCTCGCGGCGGGCGCTCAGCTTCAGCTCCTCCGCCTCCTTGCGGCTCTTCGCCATCAGCTCGTCGCGGAACTTCTCCATGTCCGCGGTGTTGCGGCGCATCATCTCCGCCGCCTCGCGACGGGCCTCGGCGATGGCCGTCTTCTGGTCCGCGAGCAGCTTCTCCGCCTCGGCGCGCTCACGCTTCGCGCTCTCGATGGCGTTGGAGATCTGCTTCTCGCGCTCCTCCACGAGCGACAGGATGGGCCCCCACGCCTTCGCGCGCAGCACCACCATGACGAGGACGAAGGTGACGATGGTCCAGAAGATGAGGCCCGGACGGACCTCCACGAAGCTGCTGGCGGCGAGAACAGAGGGCAGGAACATGGCGGGTCCCGGATTCAGACGGCGAAAAAGAGGTGCGGGAGACTGCGGGTGACACAAGCACTGCGACTGCGTGGCCGGAAGGCCGGCGCCCCTGCTTCAGCAGGACGCCGGCTCCCCGGTGAAACCAACCGGCTCAGGCCTTGATGGCGAGCAGGATGCAGACAACCAGCGCGAACAGCGTGGCGCCTTCGATGAGGGCCGCCGCGATGATCATCGTGGTGCGGATGTCGCCGGCCGCGGCGGGCTGACGGCCCGTGGCGTCCATGGCGGCGGCCGCCAGCTTACCGATGCCGAGCGCGGCGCCGATGATGGAGAGACCCGCGCCGATACCGGCGGCGAGGAAGGCAAGAGCGAAGTTGGTCATGGGAACACGTGCTTTCGGGTGATGCAGGACCCGCTTGTGGGGGGGTCGTCAAAGCCCTTTAGGACTACCTCCGACGGCCTTTCGAACCGCCGGGTCTTCAACCGGGGCGCGCTGTCAACAGGCGCCCCGCCAACCCAGGGCCAGGAAGCTTCCCTGGCTCAAATGTGATGCGCCTTGCCGTGGTCGTGGCTGGCGCCACCTTCCGCGTGGCCATGGCCGTGGTCGTCGTGGTGGTGGCCCATGGCGACGCTCATGCCGATGAAGAGCGCGGACAGCATGGTGAACACGTACGCCTGCACGAAGGCCACGAACAGCTCCAGCAGGTAGATGCCGAAGGCGAACGGCACGCTCACCAGCGCCACCGCGGGGTTGCGGAGCATGAAGATGAGGCCCAGCAGGAAGAAGATGACGATGTGGCCCGCCAGCATGTTGGCGAAGAGTCGGATGGTGAGGGCGAAGGGCTTGGTGAACAGGCCCAGGAACTCCACCGGAATCATGATGGGCCACAGCCAGGGGGCCACGCCGCCCGTCAGGTGCTTCAGGTAGCCGCCCACGCCCGCGGCGCGGATGCCCGCCACCTGAGTGACGAAGAAGGTGCACAGCGCCAGGCCGCACGTGACCGCGATGTTGCCCGTGGCGGACGCCATCCAGGGGAACAGGCCCAGCAGGTTCATGAAGAGGATGAAGAAGAACGCGGTCAGGAGGTACGGCACGTAGCGCGGGCCCTCCTCCTTGCCGATGTTCTTGATGGCCAGCTCGTCGCGCACGAAGAGGACCAGCATCTCGAAGAGGTTCGCCGCCGTGCCGCGCGGGACGAGCTTCGTCTTGTCGCGGTTGCTCCAGATGAGCAGCGAGCCAATCAGGATGAGCGCCGCCAGCCACATCATCACCGTGTGCTTGGTGATGGAGAGGTCCAGGCAGCCCGCGCCCAGCCCCGGGTGCACCTCGCCGTGGCCGCCCGGATCCGCCACGGGGGTGCAGGCGCCCTCGCGCAGGGGGATGAAGATCTGCGGCAGGTGGATGGCGATGTGGTTGTGGCTGAGCGGGATCTCGAACTCGTACTCATTCGAGTCACCCACGTGGTGGAGGATGTAGCCGGCGACGTCCTCGCCCTCGGCGTCCTTGGCCTCGCTCGCGTCGCCGTGCGCACCGGCCTGGTCGGCGGCCCACACGGAACCCGCGAACAGACAGGCGAACAGCACCATTGCCTTGCGCATCACTCGTCTCCGCCCGCCGCGGCTTTCGTCGCGGCCATCACGTAGCTGACTTCGATCCACTGCAGCGCGAAGTAGACGCCGAAGAAGCCGCCCACGAACGCGATCGCGCTCAAATCCCGGGACACCACCCACGCCAACCCCAGCCCCACCCCCACAC
>NZ_RAWG01000267.1 GCF_003611735.1 Corallococcus sicarius
AGGGTGGGCGCTCTGGCAGACTCCGCGCGGGATGACGGACGAACAGGCGAAGCGCACGGTGTTCTGCGAGGACGCGTTGGGGTGGCTGGACGCCCGGCCCGTGCTGGAGGGCTGTTCGGTGGTGGCGTCGCTGCCGGACGTGTCGGAGTTCCCCTCGCTCACGGTGCCCCAGTGGAAGGACTGGTTCGTGGGGGCCGCGACGAAGGTGCTGTCGCGGGTGCCGGCGGACGGGGTGGCGGTGTTCTACCAGTCCGACGTGAAGAAGGACGGGGCGTGGGTGGACAAGGGCTACCTGGTGTCCAAGGCCGCGGAGGCCGCGGGGTGCGAGACGCTCTGGCACAAGGTGGTGTGCCGCCGGACGCCAGGGACGGTGACGTTCGGGCGGCCCGCGTACTCGCACCTGCTGTGCTTCAGCCGGGGGCTCAAGGCGGACCCGGGGAAGTCCACCGCGGACGTGCTGCCGGAGCCCGGCGAGGTGACGTGGACGCGCGGCATGGGGATGGCCGCGTGTCTGGTGGCGTGCCGCTTCATCCTGGAGCAGACGCGCACGCGCACGGTGGTGGATCCGTTCTGCGGCCACGGCACCGCGCTCGCGGTGGCCAACGCGCTGGGCCTGGACGCGGTGGGCGTGGAGCTGAGCCGCAAGCGCGCGCGCCGGGCCCGCAACCTCCAGGCGACCTGGAAGGGCGGCGCGCTGGTGCTGTCCGGCACCGGCGGTGGAGACGGGGAGCGGGACCGGGAAGACTGACGGCCCGGGTGCCGGCTCAGGCCGCCTGCGCCGACTCGAGCGCCGCCGCCACGTCCCGCTCCAGCACGTTCAGGAATGATTCGAACAGGCGCTCCTCCAGCGCGAGCGCGGGCTCCAGCGTCGCGCCCACCTTCGCGAGCCGCTCGTGGCACGCGTCCTCGATGGCGCGCCGGTGGCCCTGCTCCTCCGTCACCACCCGGCCCATCTCCTCGCGCACCGCCGGGTGCCGCGTCGCCGCCTTGTAGAGCGGGTAGAGCACCATCGCCCGGCGCTCCACCACCGCGGTGGTGAGCAGGTAGTGCAGGTGCACGTCCGCCTCACCCGTCACCTGCGTGGCCCACGCCGCCAGCTCCCGGTCCAGCGACTGGAACCAGGTGGCCGCCGCGCCCGCGCTCAAGAGCTCCGTCACCTCGCGGCCCGCGACCTCGCACGCCAGCCGCTTGAAGGTGAAGGCGTGGCGCGTCTCGTCCGCCAGGTGACCCAGCACCTCCAGCGTCGGGTGCCGGTCCGCCACCGTGCGCGAAATCTTCCGCGCCCCGGTGAACTCCAGCAGCGACAACGTGTTCAGCCACCGCACCTCCACGTCGGAGGACCGGGCCAGCTGCCGCAACACCGTCTGGATTCTGTCACGCATGGGCGCCCCTCTATCGCGCCGCGCGCGTCCCCCCAAGCTCCTAACGCATCCCGGCACCTGGAGGACGCGAGGACTGGCCAACAATGCCTGCCCCTCGCGGTTTGACCTGGACGCCCCGCATCGCCTTTGCTTCGTGCCTTATCAGGCTGTGCTTGGTGCAGGGGGGTGACCAGCATGCCGCCACAGCGGAATGACAGCCATTCGTCCAGGCCTTGCCTTGTCCGGGCTCGCGCCCGCGTGTCCGCATGAGGACCCCGCCCCCTTCCTCCAGCGTCTGGGTGACGGCCTTCCGCCGCTGGACGCGCGCGCAGGACGCGGGCCGCATCCTCGCCGCCGAGCGCCTGGGGACGTGCGCGGCGCGCGTCCTCGGCTGCACCGCGCTCATCGCCTTCTTCGCGGGGGCTCCGGGGGTGCGCGGCCTCTTCGCCCTGCCCGTCTCCACCGCGCTCGCGTGCTTCCTGCCGGTCGCCGTCAGCGGGCTGGCCTTCTGCGCGGTGCACGCGGGCCGCACGCGGCTGACCCGGTGGAGCTGGCTGTGGCGCCTGCTGACGCTGTCGCTTTCGCACTTCTTCCTCGCGAGCCTGATGGCGCTCGCCGCGCTGCCGGGGGCGTTCGTCCTGGGCGTGCTGCTCATCGCCGCCACCGCCCTGCACGGCTGGCGCTACCGGGTGACGTGGCGCGAGCCCTTCGTCGCGGGGGGCACGCTCGTGGCGCTCGCGTGCGCGCTGCCTCTGTGTTCGGGCCTGGACCACGCGGTGCTCTTCGCCATCGTGGGCCCCGCGGCCCTCTTCGCCGAGCTGTCCCTGGGCGCCCTCGCCGTGCGGTACGACCAGGCCCGCGCCGACGCGGAGCGCCTGCGCGCCGCCGTGCACGCGCAGCTCATCGAGCAGCAGGAGCGCGACGTGGGCCAGCTCACCCAGGCGATGGCGGACATCCTCCGCCACCACCAGGACATGGACCAGGCGCTGCTCCACGCGGGCAGCGCGGCGGACATGATGGCGGCGTTCGGCGTGCAGCGCGGCATGCTGGCGCGCACTGAATTCGAGGAGCAGTCCCGCCAGCTCCAGGACAGCCTCCGCCAGCTCCAGGAGATGGTGAAGGAGGTGCGCGCCAAGGGCCGCCGCTTCGTGGGCGCGGAGCCGGAGGCCGTGGCCCTGGGGCCGGTGCTGGAGAGCGTGCAGGCCCACGTGGGACTGCGCTTCCCGGATGTGGACATCCACGTCTGGGTGGATCCGCCGTGTCCCGCGCGCGCGCTGCTGCGGGGCGGGCCGCTCACGCTGCGCCGGGTGGTGGAGAGCCTGGTCGTCAATGCCTGCGAGGGCAACGGCGAACAGGGCGCCTCCCGCGTCTTCATCCGCGCGCGCACCGAACCGCTCAGCGGGCGGCTGGAAGTGGAGATCGAGGACGACGGACCCGGCTTCCCCCCGGAGCGGCTCAACGCGCCGGCGGAGGAGCTGTACACGACCAAGCCCCAGGGAACGGGGCTGGGCCTCTACACCAGCGAGTGCCTGCTGCGCGCCAGCGGGGGCCTGCTGCATCGCCACAACGGGCCGGGCGGCGGTGCCCTGCTTCGCATCCTGTTGCCCCGGGAGTTCCAATGAATGCCATCAGCGCCCTCCATGAACCGCACACCGCCCCGGGGGAGCCGCGCCTGAGCGACGTGCTGGCCTACCACGAGGCCCTGGCCGAGCGCGGACTGGCCCGCTACGGCCCCGGCCCCCGGGTGCACTGCCACACGGGGCTCGTGGACGGGCTGCCGCTCCCGGGCCTGCCGGCGCCGGAGCTGCGCAAGCGCCTCAAGGACTCCCAGGAGACGCTGCTCGCGGAGCTGGCGCGCGCCATGGGCACCTTCCCGGACGGCGGGGACGTGATGGAGGTGGGCACGGGCCTGGGCGGCGGCGCGCTGTACTGGGCGCAGGAGCACCGGGCGAAGGTGACCTCGCTGTTGAGCGTGCCCGCCCACGTGGAGCAGGTGCTCCGGTACGCGCGCGAGGCGGGCGTGGAGGGCCGCATCCACCCCCGGCTGTGCTCGGCGGAGGACATGCGGGGCCTGGGGTGCTTCGACGCCATCATCGCCGTGGAGAACGCGTGCGCGGTGCCCCGCGCGGACTGGCTGCGCGGCGCGCGCACCTGGCTCAAGCCGGGCGGCCTGCTGGCCATCGCGGACTGCTTCTGGGTGCGCCCCGGTTCGGTGCACCCGTCCGGCGACACGTGGCGCACGCACCTGGGCAGCGTGAGCGGGTTCCTCGCCGCCGCGCGGGAGGCGGGCCTGGAGCTGGAGGTGCATGACGACGTGTCCGCGCGCGCGGTGGGCTTCTGGACGCTGACGGCGGAGCTGCTCGTGCACGAGCACATGAGCCGCGCCACCGACGCGCGAGGCCTGCGCGCCGCGCTCAACGCCGTGCGGATGGAGGCGAAGCGCGAACACCTCTGGCTGCAACAGGGGCTGCTGGATGGGGGCCTGGAGTACGCGCTGCTCGTGCTGCGCCGTGAACGCTGACGCCTGCTCTCAGGCGGGCGACACGACAAGCCGTCCTCCGCTGGCCACCAGGGCGGGCGGCCCGGCGATATCCGATGTTCGGTACGATGCCCCCGCGCCCCGCCACTCCCAGCCTTGGGTTCAGCATATCCAAGGGAGGTTTGGAGATGGCGGACTACAAGCGATGGCTGGTGGCGGGGGCGATGGCGGGGGCGATGGTGCTCACCGGGTGCGAGAGCCGCGACAAGGGCTCTGAGATGGCGCCCGCCACCCAGGAAGGTACGGGAGGCTCCGGCGCGACGGGCACCGGAACAGGCTCGGGCTCCGTCATGGACGAGGGCACGGGAGGCACCGAGAGCGACACCGGAGGAACCGGCGGCTCCGGCGCGGATGCGGGCACCGGCGGCTCCGGCAGTGAAGTCGAGGGCGGAGCCGGCAGTGACGTCGAGGGCGGCACGGGTGGCGCGGGCAGTGACATCGAGGGCGACACCGGCACCGGGACCACGGGCGGTGAGATCCCCGGTGGCGGCTCGGGCGCGGGCGGCGGCAGCACCGAAGGCGCGGGCAGCGACCCGGGCACGTCCGGCAGCGAGGCGCCGCGCTAGCAGAAACCCGCGGACCGCGGCAGGCGCGGGCAGGGACCCTACCCCGCCCGCGCCCCGCTCTCGTGCGTCGGGGGGCCGCGCGCCTCCGGCACGACGCGCCGGGTTTCCGGAGTCGGACGCGACGTACGACCGTGGGACGTCCCGTGTGTCCACCGGGGCATCGCCCTCCAGGGAGGGAAAATCGGGAGGGCGGAGAGTCTCGGGTACGTTGCCCAGACGATGCGCTTCTCCTTCGTCCACGCCGCGGATCTCCACCTGGACACGCCCTTCCGGGGGGTGGCCACGCACGGCCCCCTGCTGGAGCGTTTCCAGCAGTCGACCTTCCATGCCCTCGCGCGCATCGTGGACGTGTGCCTGCGGGAGAAGGTGACGTTCCTGCTGCTCGCGGGGGACCTGTTCGACGTGAAGGACCGTTCGGTGCGCGCGCGGCTGGCGCTGCTCACGGAGCTCACGCGGCTGGACCGGGCGGGCATCCAGACCTTCATCGTCCACGGCAACCATGATCCGTTGAGCGGGGACACCGGGACGCTGGGGCTGCCCGCGTCGGTGAAGGTGTTCGGCCCGGACTGGGAGGACGTGGAGGTGCGGCGCGAAGGCCGGCGCCTGTGCCACGTGCAGGGCGTGTCCTATCCGGACGTGGAGGTGCGCGAGAACCTGTCCGCGCGCTTCCGCCGCACCGGCGCGCACTTCAGCGTGGGCCTGCTGCACGCGAACCTGGGCGGCGACGCGGGGCACGCCAACTACGCCCCCTGCACGGCGGCGGACCTGGCGGCAGGGGGCCTGGACTACTGGGCCCTGGGCCACGTGCACACGCGCGCGGAGCACCTGCTGCCCGGCGGCGGCGTGGCGGTGTACCCGGGCAACCCGCAGGGTCGGCACATCCACGAGACGGGCGAGCGCGGCTGCGTGGTGGTGGACGTGGAGGACGGCGTCGCGCGCCGGCGGTTCGTGCCGGTGGACCGGGTGCGCTGGCACCGGCTGGACGTGCCGCTCTCCGGGGTGGGTTCGCTGGACGCGCTCCAGGCGGTGGCCACGGAGGTGGTGGAGGCGCGGTGCGCGGAGGACTTCGACGGGCACGCGGTGCGCCTCACGCTGGCAGGCCGGGGCCCGCTGCACCGGGAGCTGTCGCGGCCGGGCGCCCGCGCGCAGCTGGAGGCGGACCTGCGCGAGCGGCTGTCGCGCGCGCACCCGCCGGTGTTGTTGGAGTCGCTCCGGGATGGCAGCCGGCCGGAGGTGGACCTGGAGGCGGTGCGCTCCGGGGGCGGCTTCCTGGGCACGCTGCTGGACGAGGCCCGCTCTCTCTCCCACGACGAAGCGGCGCTCGCGGCGCTGTGGGACGACGAGGAGCTGACGACGCTGGGGCAGCGGCTCAAGCGGCTGGGCGTGGACGCGCTGGAGGCGCCCCGTCCGGAGTTGGTGACGCAGGCGGGACAGCGCGGCGTGGAGCAACTCCACGAGGAGGCGTCATGAAGCCAGGGCTGCGCATCGACCGCTTCCAGGTGGACGGCTTCGGCCACTTCTCCGGCTACTCGGGGACGCCGGGCCCGGGGCTCACGCTGCTGTACGGGCCCAACGAGGCGGGCAAGAGCACCCTGCTGGCCTTCCTGCGCGGCATGCTGTTCGGCTTCGAGAAGCGCGGCCAGCCGGAGCGCTACGAACCCGAGGGCCCCCTCTTCGGAGGCGAGCTGTGCCTGGACACGGCGGCGGGCCCGCTGGTGGTGCGCCGCCGCGTGGGGAAGCGCGCGTCGGAGGGCACGCTCACCGTGCGGACGCCGGAGGGGCAGCCGCTGCCGGAGACGCTGCTCGCTGACGCGCTGGCGGGGGTGCCGCGCGAGCTGTTCTTCGAGGTGTTCGCCTTCCGCCTGGACGAGCTGTCCTCCTTCCAGCGGCTCGCCGAGCAGGGCGGCGTGTCCGAGAAGCTCTTCGCCGTGGGCATGCAGGGCGCGCGGCGGCTGCCGGAGGCGGTGGACCGGCTGCGCAAGGACGCCGAGGCGCTGTACGCGCCGCGCGGGCAGAAGCCCGAGTTGAACCGGGTGCTGAAGGAGCTGGAGGAGGTGCAGCAGGCGCTGCGCGAGGCGGGGGACCGGCCCGCGCTCTACTTCTCCACGCGCGACCGGCTGGCCGGTTGCATCGCGGAAGGGCAGGCGCTGGAGGTGGGGCAGAAGGAGGCGGCCCGGGCGCTGGACCGGCTGGAGCGGCTGGAGTCCGCGCTGGGGGACCTGGCGGTGCTCGCGCGCGACCACGCGGAGCTGTCCGCGCTGCCCCTCCTGGACACCTTCCCCGCGGGCGGGGAGACGCGGCTGGAGGACGTGCTCCAGCGGCGCAAGGCGTACCGCGCGCAGCAGGCGCAGCTGCACGAGCGGCTGACCCCGATTGAAGAGGCGCGGGAGCGGCACGCCGCGCCCTGGGCCGTGCGCGAGCGGGCCGAGCCCCTGCGCGCGGCGCTGGCCACCTTCGCGGGCCACTCGGAGCAGCTTCGCGCGCTGCCGGCGCGGCGGGCGTCGCTCGTCTCGCGGCGGCGGCAACTGGAGCAGGCGCTGGGGGAGCTGGGGCTCGCGGTGGACGCGGGCGGGCTGCTCGCGCTGGACCTGGGGGCCCGGGCGCGTGGGGAGCTGGAGTCGCTCGCGGGCCGGCTGGACGCGGCGGACGGCCTGCACGCGGACGTGGAGACGGAGCGCGCGCGGACCCGCGAGGAGCGGGTGCGGCTGGAGACGGCGCTGGCGCGGATCCAAACGGAGGTGGAGTCGCTGCCCGAGGCGCGGCCCGCGCAGGTGCGTCAGCGGCAGGCCGCGGTGGCCCGGATGCGCGCGGTGCGCGGGGACCTGGAGCGGCTGGCCGAGCAGCGCCTGGAGCAGCGCCGGCAGATGGACGGCGTGCGGGCGCCCACGGACGCGGTGCCGCTGTACTCGCTGCTGCCGCTGTCGTGGGTGGTGACGGCGGGGGGTGTGGCGCTGGGCTTCGCGGTGCTCGCGGGGGTGCTCGCGGGCGTGTCGGTGGGCGTGCTGTGCGCGGTGGGTGGGGCGCTGCTCGTGGCGTTGTTGCTGCTCGTGCGCCACCGCGTGGAGACGGCGCGGCACGCCAGCCTGGAGGCGCAGGCGGCGCGGCACCGTTGGCGTCAGCAGGAGGAGGAGCGCTTCCGCGCGGCGCAGGCGGCGATGGCCGCGCGCGAGGAGCTGCTCCAGCGGGAGCTGTTGCACGCGTCCGGAGCGGCGGGGCTGTCACCGGGCGCCTCGCACCCGGACCTGGCCGCGCACGAGTCATTGCTGGCGGAGCTGCTGACGCAGGCCGAGCGGCGCGACCTGCTGCTGCGCGAGGAGGACACGCTGCGCACGGCGTGGGACGTGGCGGTGCGCGAGGAGCAGCGCGTGGAGGAGGCGCGGCTGCGGGCGGAGCAGCGCGCGGAGTCCCTGCGCGCGGAGTGGGCGGCGTTCCTGGTGGCGCGGCGGTTCCCGGAGGGCATCTCCGCGGCGTCGGCGCTGACGCTGTGGCGCGACGCCGCGGCGCTGCGGCAGCGGCTGCTGGACCTGCGCACGGACGAGGAGGAGTTCACGGTGGCGGAGGCCGCGTGCGGCGCGACGACGGCGCGGCTGCTGGCGGAGGCCCGCGCGGCGGGGCTGCCTCCGGGGTCGGCGGAGACGGTGGCCGCGCGGGTGTCGGTGGCGCTGGAGGAGGTCCGCGCGCGGGCGGCGGATCAACGCCACCTGGAGGGCCAGCGCGGGGAGCTGCTGGCGGAGAAGGCGCGGCTGGAGCAGCTGGTGCTGGACGAGGACCAGACGCTGGAGGCCCTGCTCGCGGAGGGTGGCTGCCAGGACGAGGCGACCTTCCGCCGCCGCGCGGTGCAGGCGCGCCGGTACGCGGAGCTGAGCGTGCGGGTGCGCGAGCACGGCCAGCGGGTGCAGGCGCTCACGGGCCTGGACGAGGACGTGGCGCGCGCGGAGGTGCACGCGGCGGGGGGCGAGGCGGGGCTGAAGGAGCGGCTGTGCACGGCGCGGGAGCGCCACCGCGCGGAGGGCGAGCGGCTGAAGGCGGTGCTCACGGAGCAGGGCAGCCTGAAGACGCAGCTGTCGCAGTGGGAGAACGACGACCGGGTGTCCCGGCTGCGCATCCAGGAGGAGACGCTGCGGGCGAAGGCGGCGGAGCTGGCCACGCGCTACGCGGCGGACCGGCTGACGCTGGCGCTCCTGGGACGGGCGCGGAGGCGCTTCGAGGAGGAGCAGCAGCCGCGCGTCATCCAGCTCGCGAGCGAGCTGTTCTCGGAGCTGACGGCGGGGCGCTACCGCCGCGTCTTCATCCCGGCGGGGGACGCGAGGGAGCTGCGGGTGAGCGACGGGGCGCGGGACTGGAGCGCGGAGCAGCTGTCCCGGGGCACGCGCGAGCAGCTCTTCCTGGCGTTCCGGCTGGCCGTCATCCGCGACTTCGGGGAGACGCGAGGCGCGCTGCCGCTCATCGCGGACGACGTGCTGGTGAACTTCGATTCGGAGCGGGCCCGCGGCGCGGTGCGCCTCTTCGCGCGCCTGGCGGAGCACCACCAGGTCATCGCCTTCACCTGTCACCCCTGGCTGCGCGCGCACTTCGAGGCCGAGGGCGCCACGGTGCTGGAGCTGCCCGGGGCCACGAAGCCGGCGCGCGAAGGCACTCAGCCCCTGCGGGTCATCTCCGGCGGGTGAGCGAAGAAGGCGTCAAGGTTCCGGTAGAGGATGAACAGGCCCATCCCCACGAGGAAGAGCGAGAAGGCCTGCTTGAGGACCCGGGGCGACACGAAGTGGGACGCCCGGGTGCCCACGAGGATGCCCACCACCGCGAGGGTCGTGAACACCGCGAGCAGGGCCCAGGGCACCTCGACGTGGCCCAGGTAGCCAGCGAAGCCCACGAAGGAGTTGAGCGCGATGACGAGCAGGCTGGTGCCCACCGCCTGCTTCATCGGCAGGCCCATCAACAGCACCAACGCCGGCACGATGAGGAACCCTCCGCCCACGCCAACCAGGCCCGTGAGGCCGCCCACGCCCAGGGCCGCCGCGATCATCACCGGCACCGGGGCCTTGCGCGGCTCGACCGCCGGCTGCTTCCGCGCGGCGAGGACGGCGTCCTGGCGCCCGTTGCGGAACATGAAGAAGGCCGCCACGAGCATCACCGACGCGAAGAGCACCAACTGCACCGCGCCCGGGATGAACACGGACAGCCGCGCGCCCGCGTAGGTGCCCGACATCGCCATCGCGCCGAAGACCAGGGCCGCGCGAAGCTGGAGGTTGCCACGGCGCCAGTGGTCCGCGGCGCCGAAGAGGCTGGAGACGCCCACCACCGCCAGCCCCATCGCGATGGACTGCTTCGCGCCGAAGCCCAGGACGTAGACGAAGACGGGGACGGTGAGGATGGAGCCCCCGCCCCCCAGCAACCCGAGCGACAGTCCGATGAGTACCGCGAGGGCATAGCCGATGAGGGGCATGGGCATCCGTTCCGGCGCGCGAGCGCTCAGTCCCGCGGGCTGTCGGGAGCAGGCTCGCGCACCGCGAGCATTCCGCCCGCGAGGTTGTAGAGGTGCCGGAAGCCCCGCTGCGCCAGGGCCTGCGCGGCCCGCGTGGAGCGGGCCCCCGAGCGACAGATGAGCAGCAGCGGCGCGTCGCGCGGCCAGTCCGCGCAAGCCGCCTCCAGCGTCCCCAGCGGGACGAGCTCCGCGCCGGGCAGGTGGCCCAGCGGGCCGGTGTATTCGTCCGGCTCGCGCACGTCGATGCGGCGCACGTCCGGGCCCAGCGTGGAGAGCTGGGAAGGCGCGAGGTCCTGGTGGGAAGGGGACGTCATGTCCGGGCCTCCGGGGGTGGGGGCGCCGGGTGTCCGCAGGCGCGGTTGGCCGGAACGGCGAGGTCCATCTTCCGGGGGTTGGGCAGGTGGAGGTTCTCCATGATGTGGATGAACTCCTCCCGGCTCCTGCCCGCCAGGCGCGGGTGGTGGCGCTTCTCCTCGGCGACGGTCGTCACCGTGAAGCCCTTGTAGTCGTGGGCCGGGTAGACGCGCGTCGCGTCCGGCAGGGCGAAGAGGACGCGGGTGATGCTGTCGTAGAGCTGTGCCGCGCTCCCGTTCTGGAAGTCCGTGCGGCCGTTGCCCCGCACCAGCAGCGCATCCCCGGTGAAGACGCGCTCCCCCAGCAGGTAGCTGACGCTGTCGTCCGTATGCCCCGGCGTGGCGAGCACCTGGAAGACGAGCGGCCCCACGTGCACCGCGTCCCCGTGACGGACCTGGACGTTGGCGCACGCGGCCCCTCCCACGCCTCCCACCACCGTGCAGCGCGTGCGCTCCCGCAGCGCGCCCGACGCGGTGACGTGGTCGGCATGCACGTGGGTGTCGAAGACGTGGGTGAGCTTCAGCCCCAGCTCGTCCAGGAGCCGCAGGTCCCGGTCGATTTGTTCGAGCACCGGGTCGATGAGGACGGCCTGCCGCGAGACCTCGTCACCAACGAGGTACGTGTAGGTCGAGGACTCGGCGTCGAAGAGTTGTCGGAAAATCATGGCGCAACCTCCTGACCGTGAGAGCCAGGGGGTGGGAAGAAGGATTCAGGGCCCCTTCCACGGGGCGGGTGAATCCTTTTCGCGCGCGATGGGCTCTCATGGGGCATGGCCTCCTCCTTCCTCCTCCCCCTCCTGGGCGGTGCCCTCATCGGACTGGCGGTGTCGCTCCTGCTGCTGACCCACGGCCGGGTGGCCGGCATCAGCGGCATCGTGGGCGGGCTGCTGGCGCCCGTCCGCGGGGACGTCGCCTGGCGCGTGCTCTTCTTCGGAGGGCTGCTCGCCGGTGGGCTCGCGCTCGCCTGGCTGCACCCCGCGTCCCTTCCGCCCCCGGTGCTCCCGAGCGGCGGAGGCACCGTCCTGCTGGGGGTGGCGGGCCTGCTGGTGGGCTTCGGCACGCGGCTGGGCAACGGCTGCACCAGCGGGCACGGCGTCTGCGGGCTGGCCCGGGGCTCCCTCCGCTCCCTGGCCGCCACCCTCACCTTCATGGCCGCCGGGGTCGTCACCGTCTTCCTGGCCCGCCACGTCTTCTAGATGGGAGTCTTCTCCATGCGTTCTTCCCTGGGTGCGCTGCTCAGCGGCCTCCTCTTCGCCCTGGGACTGGGGCTCGGCGGCATGACGGATCCGGCCAACGTCCTGGGCTTTCTCGACGTCGCGGGCGACTGGGACTTCCGGCTCGCGTTCGTGATGGGCGGAGCCGTCGCCGTGCACGCGGCGCTCCGGCCCCTCATCCTGCGCAGGCAGCGCCCGCTGTGCGCCGGACGGTTCCCCTCCTTCCCCGCGCAGCGGGTGGACGGAAGGCTGTTCGCGGGCGCCGCCCTCTTCGGCGTGGGGTGGGGGCTGGCGGGCTACTGTCCCGGCCCTGCGCTGACCTCGCTCGCCAGCGGTGCCCCCTCCGTGTTCGTCTTCGTGTTCGCGATGTTCGCCGGCATGGCCCTGGCGAGGAGACTCCAGACATCGGGGCGGCCGGCGGAGGTGTTCCCCCAGGGGGAAGGGACGGCCACGGACCATGTCGACGCGAACCGATGAGCAGTTGCTGGAGGCCTCGCGGACCGGGGACGACCGGGCGCTCGACGAGCTGCTGACCCGTCACGAGAAGGAGGTGTACCGCTTCGGCCTGCGCATGTGCGGTTCGGAGGAGGATGCACGGGAGGTGTTGCAGGAGACGCTGCTCGCGGCCTTCCGCAACCTGCATGCGTTCCGGGGCGATGCTGCGCTGTCCACCTGGCTCTACCAGCTCGCGCGCACCCATTGCCTCCGCCTGCGGCGCCAGCGCGTGGGCACCCCCACCGGGTTCCAGTCCCTGGAGTCCTCCGAGGCCTCCCGCGTCGCGGCGGAGGAGGCCCTGCCGGATGCACGCTCCCACGCGAGGCAATTGGGAGAGGTGCTGCAGGCAGCCATCCTGGCGCTGCCGGAGGACCCGCGCGAGGCGCTCATCCTGCGGGACGTGGAGGGCCTCACGGCGGAGGAGGCGGCGCGGGTGGTGGGCATCGAGGTGCGGGCCCTCAAGAGCCGGCTGCACCGCGCGCGCCTGCTGCTGCGCGAACACCTCTCCACGCTGCTGGGAGAGGGCGCCCAGGGGACGGCCCGGGGCTGTCCGGAGCTGGCCCGGGAGCTTTCGGAATACGCCTTGAAGGAGGTGGACCAGGCCACCTGCATCCGGCTGGAGGAGCACCTGTCGCGCTGCCCCGAATGTGCCCGGGCCTGTGACTCGCTCCAGCGCACGGTGTCCCTGTGCCGACGGATTCCAGGGGACGCGGTGCCCGCCCCGGTGCGCGCGGCGGTGCGCCAGGCGATTTCACGCACGCTGTCGGCGTGACGGGCCGGCCGACTACTCCACCGTGAAAGGCGGCACCGAAACCATCATGGGAACCCGACCGTGGAGGCTGCTCCCGCTCCTGCTGCTCAACGCCTGCTCCTTCTTCCGGCCCCCGGCACGCCCCGTTCACGCACCGCTGGAGCAGGCGAAGCGCTTCGCGTTCCCCCTCGTGCTTCCCGAGGAGGGGCAACAGGTCCTGTCCGGCACGATGGCGGCGTCGGTCGCCCTCGCGATGGAGGACTTCCTTCCGCTGGGTTCGAAGCCTGCCCGGAATGCCAGCGCCGCGGAGGTCTGCGTCAACAAGCGGGAGGCGTATGACGTCACCACTGTTCCCGGAAAAGACGGGGTGGTGTTCGTCCGCTTCTCAGTCAGTCCCACGGCATGCCGTGACCTCGTCGGCCCTGCCATCTCGGACGTGCCCACCGTCTACGCCGTGGACACACGGCAGTGGGTCATCCTCTCCATCCAGAAATAAAGCGGGCCGGCCGACCCTGCGCCCCCCAGCGCGGATCCAGGCCGTACCCTGAAAAAACACTGGGAGCGCGCCCCCTCGACGCGCTCCCAGTGACTCAACCCCTCCCCCGAGGGGTCCCCCTCAACGGATGCGGCCCCCAAAGCTCCGCTTCCGCACTGCTTTTCTTCAAGACGACGAACCGCGAAAACCTTGAGGAGTTCCGGAAGATCAACCCCCAGACCCCTTCCCCC
>NZ_RAWG01000268.1 GCF_003611735.1 Corallococcus sicarius
GGATGGAGGGGTGGCGGCACGGTGGGCCCTACCGGCTGCGGGTCGCTGGGAGGGGAAGCTTCATCCACCGTGTCGTCTCCTGCCCCTCCGCCCGGGGCGGAGGGTGGGGTGCCGCGTGCGCTTCGGGGTGCCGCGGGCGGGACTCAGGCCCGGTGCAGGTACGCGCGGAGGGCATCCGCGAGTGGGTTCTTCTGGGGCAGATGGGCCGCGGCTGCAGGGTCCCCCAGCTTCAGCTTCTTGTCCTCTTCCACGAGGATGCGCTGATCCAACAGGTACTCCACCGCGTTCTCCAGCGTCGTCTTCGCCAGCGACTCGGCGGCGGTGATGCGGCCGGCGTTGTACTCGCCGCGCCCCGTCTCCAGCGCCAGCTTGACGAAGGCCTTGCGGTCGGTGGCGACGCCCGCGGCCACGTCGGGCAGGGTCATCGCCGCCAGCAGGTAGGCCTCCAGGAAGTCGCGCAGCAGGTCCGCCATGAACTCCAGCTCCGGCTGCGCGTGCGCCTCGGGCGCCTGCTTGAGCGTGTCGCCGTCCTGGATGACCAGGCCCATGCGCGCGAGCCGCTCCACGCACTCGGCGAAGATGGTGTCGAACGACGCGCCCACCCGGTAGATGAACTCCACCTTGAAGAGGCGGGACAGGAACAGCGCGCGGGCCTTCACGACGTCGTACGGCGCGGGCGTGCCGGCGAGCAGCGCATTGGCCACGAGGCTGCGCGCGGCCACCAGGTTCATCAGCGTGTTCTTGTAGAAGGACATCTCCGCGCGGCGCGCGTCCTCCACCTGGTAGCTGACCTCGCCGCGCGCCTCCTTGGTGCGCACCATCTCGTCGGAGATGAACTCGCGCATGGCGTCCTGGACGGGGCCCAGCGTCTCCGGGTTGCTGGGTGCGTTGACCAGCTCCGCGGACAGCCGCGCGCCGTCCTCGTGCGCGATGCGGCGCAGCAGGCTGATGCGGTCGGTGAGCTCGCGCTGCGTGAGGCCGCGCCGGCGGTGGGCCAGCAGCGACGCGCTCACCAGCGCGTGCGGCGTGACAGTGGACACCTTGCTGATGCCGTACATCACCCGGTTGCCCAGCGCGCGGACCAGGCCCTTCTTCTGCTCGTCCGTCACCGGCACCTGCGGTGACAGGCCACGGGCCTGCATGAACTCCACCAGCGACAGCGGCTCGTCGAAGGTGAGGTGGATGCGCCCGTAGCGCGCCGCCAGCACCTTGGGCGCGCTCAAGAGGGCCTTGAGGTCCTCCGGCTTCTTCTCCCCGCCGGCCAGCTCCTTCGAGTAGCTGTCGGACTCCACGACCTTCTCGTAGTCGATGGAGACGGGCACGAAGTAGAGGTCGTTGCGCGCGCCGTCCAGCACCGCCTCCACCTGCCACGTGAGCATGCCCAGCTTGGGCGTGAGCAGCTTGCCCGTGCGCGAGCGGCCGCCCTCGGGGAAGAACTCCTGGTGGAGGCCGTCGTGCACCAGCTTCTTGATGTACGCCTTGAAGGTCGCGGCGTAGACCTTGTCGCCCTTGAACGAACGGCGCAGGAAGAAAGCGCCGCAGCGGCGGAACAGCGGCCCCAGGGGCCAGAAGGACAGGTTGGCGCCGGCGGCGACCAGCGGCGCCGTGTAGCCACGGCTCCAGAGCACCCAGCTCATCACCAGGTAGTCCACGTGGCTCTTGTGGCTGGGGCAGAGCACCACCGGGGCGCGTCCCGCGGCCTTGAGCGCGCGGTGCAGGCCCGCCTCGTCCACGCCGATGCCGTCGTAGATGCGGTTGAACACCCACTCCAGCACGGGCGCGATGAGCGCCAGCACGGACGGGTTGGGCCGGGCCGCGATGGCCTCCAGGTTGCGGCGGGCCTCGCGCTGCACGCTCGCCGGCTTGCGGCCGGTGGCGGCGGCGTGCTCGTCCAGCGTCTTGCGCAGCTGCCGGTCGCGCAGCGTCTCGTCGATGAGCCGGGCGGTGGGCTTCTGCGGCGGGCCGAACACGGCGCGCGTCTCACGCGCCAGGTGCACGTGCAGCGCGCTGCGCACCTTGCGCGCCAAGACCTCATCGGTGGCCTGCGGGTTCTCCTCGATGAAGCGGCGCAGGTCGATGGGCTCTCCCACGCGGAACTGCGCGCGCTTGTAGTTGCGGAAGAACGCCACCATCGAGTGCACGAAGCCCGGCGCCTCCGGGCTGCCGAACACCACGTCGCGCCAGCCCGGCTTCAGCTTCGCGGCGCGCTTCTCCCAGACGAACAGCTCCGGCACCAGGAACACCGGCCGCTCGGAGCCGCGCGCCAGCCGCACCAGGGCAGGGAAGGGGTCCTCGCGCGTCTCCTTGCCGGAGGCGTGCAGGAGCGCCGTGCGGCGCAGGAACACGAGCCCGCTGCCGCCCTGCTGGCCGGCGTAGCGGAAGCGCTCCTCCACCTCGCCGGCGTGCGCCGTCTGCCGCCACGGCTTCGTGAACCAGGGGCGCAGGTTCACCACCGCGCGGATGGGCGGCATGGCCCGGCGGACCATGGCCCACGCGAGGTAGAGGAAGTTGATCCAGGCCGTGGTGCGCATGACGTGCACCACGAAGCCCCGGGCGCTGAGCGCCCGCAGCTCGTTCTCGGCCTCGGGGGGAAACAGCACCCCGTCGAAGTACCGTGCCCCGAGCACCCGGGACATGGGACCGAATTCCTCCTTCAAGGCCTCTCCTTGCGTCACGGTCTGCACCAGCGCGGTGTCCACGGCAGCCCCCCAGGCTACATGTTTTCCGGCGTCGGGATGCCCAAGAGCCTCAGGCCCGCGGCCAGGGTGATGCGTGTCGCGTCCGTGAGGGCCAGTCGTGCCGCCCTCACCGGATCATTGCCTTCCACCAGGATGCGCTTCTCCCGCTCCTTGTTGCCGGCCGTGTAGTAGCGGCTGTACGCCGCCGCCACGTCCAGCAGCAGCCGCGCGACGAGGCTCGGCTCGTACTGCTCCGCCGCCGCCCGCACCACGTCCGGCAGGCGCATCAACTCGCGCACCAGGGCCTGCTCCTCCGGCAGCGTCAGCAGTGCCGGATCATAGCTTGCCGGCACGCCGCCGCCCTTGCGGAGCACGTTCGCGCTGCGCGCGTGCGCGTACTGGAGATACGGCCCGGTGTGCCCCTCCAGGCTCGTCACCTCATCCCAGTCGAACGTGTAGTCGCTGGCGCGGTTGTGCTTCAGGTCGCCGAAGACGATGGCGCCCAGGCCGATCTGCTCCGACAGCGCGTCGGCGTCCGCCGTCTCCAGGTTGCCCGCGGCGACGTTCTCCTTCACGCGCTCGAGCACGCGCTCCTTCGCCTCGTCCAGGACCTGATCCAGCTCCACCACCTGGCCCTTGCGCGTGCTCATGCCGTGGATGCGGCCGAACGGCACGTGGATGCACCGGTCCGCCCACGGCTGGCCCATCTCCGTCAGGGTGCGGAACACCTGGCGGAAGTGCAGCGCCTGGTCCTGCGCGACGACATAGAGCGACTTGTCGAACTGGAAGCGCGCAAAGCGGTCCTCGGCCGCGGCCAGGTCACGCGTGGCGTAGAGCGTGCTGCCGTCGTTCTTCTTCAGGAGGACGGGCGGCTCGTTCTCCGCGTAGGGCATGTCCACGATGATGGCGCCCTGCGACTCCTTCACGCCGGGCTTCTTCGCGATCTGCTCGATGACCGCGTCCATCTTGCCCTGGTAGCGGCTCTCGCCTTCGATGTGCTCGAAGGAGATGCCCATGCGCGCGTAGACGCGCTTGAAGCCGGTGATGCTGGTCTCCCGGAACTGGCTCCAGAGCTTCATCGCCTCCGGCTCGTTGGCCTCCATGCGGCGGAAGAACTCGCGGGCCTTCTCGTCGAAGGCGGGGTCCTCCGCGGCGCGCTTGTTGGCCTTGACGTACACCTCCACCAGGTGCGCCATGTTGGTGATTCGCGCGGGGTCGCCGTACTCCTGGAAACCCACGGCCACGAGGCCGAACTGCTTGCCCCAGTCGCCCAGGTAGTTGATGCCCTCCACGCGCCAGCCCAGCGCGCGGTAGAGGTTCGCGATGCAGTGGCCCAGGAACGTGGTGCGCAGGTGGTGGAAGGCAATGGGCTTGGCGATGTTGGGCGACGAGTAGTCGATGACCACCGTCTTGCCCTTGCCCGCCTCCACGTCGCTGCCGTAGGCGACGCCCGCGAGCCGCACGCTGTCGATGACCTCCTGGGTGAAGGGCAGGGGAAGGAATCGCGCGTTGACGTATGGGCCCACGGCCTTCACCTCCAGGCCGGGAACCTGGAGCGACTGCGCCAGCGCCGCGGCGATGGCGGGCGGCGCCTTCTTCTGTGCCTTGGCGAGCGGGAAGGTGGCGAAGCTCAGGTCGCCGTGCTCGGGATCCGCGGGCTTCACCTGCGAATCGATGTCAGCAGCGGGGACGCCCAATGCCCCGGCAAGAGCCTGGGCGAACGCGGCGCGGTAGCGGGAATAGACGGAAGTGCTCATGGGCCGCGCGGATACTACCCAAGGCGGGGCGCCTTCCTGCCACCTCTTCTGTGGCGAAGGCGCCCGGGCGTCGTTCAGGGCACTGCGGGGCCGCGGTTGCGGGGGCGCACCACGGCGGCCACGGTGTCCAGCAGCTTGGGCAGCTTCAGGGGCTTCTCGAAGTACCCGTCAATGCGGTCCGGACCTTCACCCGAGGTGAGGGACGCGACGTCGCTGGCGCCGGAGATGATGTAGACGACCACGTCCGCCAGGGACTCGGTGGTGCGGATGAAGTGCAACACGGAGCGTCCGTCCTCGCCCGACAGCCGCAGGTCCAGCAGCACCATGGCCGGCCGGATGTGGGACAGGATGGAGCGCGCCTCGGCGGCGCCGGACGTGGCCATCACCCGGTAGCCCTCCTGCTCCAGCACCTGCTCCAGCACCTCGCGGCAGTCCACGTCGTCCTCGACCAGGAGGATGCCGCCCGCCTTGGGCGCGGCCTGGCTCAGGTCCGGGGCGCTGACGGCGCTCGCGAACAGGGGCAGGACCATCTGGAACGTGCTGCCCTCGCCCAGCACGCTCGAGGCGTCCACGCGCCCGCCGTGCAGCGCGACGATCTTCGCGACGAGGGGCAGGCCCAGGCCCGCGCCCGGGGGACGCGGCATGCCGGGCTGCGCGCGGTAGAACGAGTCGAAGACGTGCTCCAGCGCCTCGGCCGTCATGCCCTGGCCGGAGTCCTTCACCGTGAGGGTGCCCAGGCCCTCGGCGGACGCCACGCTCACCTCGACGACGTCGTCCGTCTCGCTGTGGTGGATGCCGTTCTCCACGAGGTTGTGGATGGCCTCGGAGATGCGCTCGCGGTCGCCGCGGACGAACACCTCCGGGCACGGCGGAATCACCACGCGCACGCGGCTGTGCTCGGCGGCGGCGCCCAGCCCCCGCACCACCTCTTCCGCCACGGCCTTGAGGCCGAAGGGGCGCTGGTTGAGCTGCATCTTCCCAGACGACAGCCGGGACATCAGCACCAGGTCGTTCACCTGCTGCAACAGCCGGTCGGAGTTGCGATCGCAGATCTGCACCGCGCGGCGCTGACCGTCCGTGAGGGCGCCCAGCTTCTCCCGGCCCAGCATGGCCAGGTAGGCCTTGATGGTGGTGAGCGGGTTCTTCAAATCGTGGGACACGTTGCCGAGCAGCTCCTCGCGGTTCTGCTCCAGGCTCTTGAGCCCCGCGATGGCCGTCTGCAGGTCCTTGTTGCGCCGGGCGCTGTCGTCGCGCAGCCGGGCCACCTCGTACGCGGCGGTGAGCTGCGCCGCCAGCGACTGCATCAGGATGTCGGATGCCCTGCGCCGGGCGCCCAGGACGACGAGCACGCCCGTCACGCCCTGTGGCCCCTCCAGCGGCACGGCGACGGTGTCGTCCTCGCGCAGCAGGGCCTTGTCGGTGAAGCAGCGACCCACCACGCCCTCGCCCGGGACGGCGGCGGTGACGCGCTCGTCGTAGCGGCCGCGCACGTGCTCCACGTGCAGCTGGTTGCGCGACGGGAAGTGGCGCGCGACGTAGCAGACCTTGGGCTTGAGCAGCGTGTGGAGCGTCTGCAGCTGCGCCCGCAGGGCCTCGGTGGGGCCCGCGTTGTCGGTGAGCTGACGGCCCATCTCCAGCAGCGCCTGGGCAGCGGAGTCCGTGTCCACGGGAGGCGGGGGCTTCGCCGCCCGCTTCGGTGGAGCCTTCTTCACGGTGGCGGCAGCGGGGCGCAGGTGGACGACTTCAGCGAGCTGCGGACCCTTCTTCTTCGATGGCACGGGTGAATCCTGCTTCATGTCTCCCGTGCGAGGGAACCACCCTGGTGTGTGCCAGCCCCCGGGGAGGGGGCCCATGTCCGGTGTCCGACAGCGCGACCGTTCGCTGCCTGCTCAAGCCCGGCGCTGGATGCGGCCGTCCTTGTCCAGGCTGTAGGGCTCCACGAGCGCGGCCTGCACCTTGTCCTGGTAGCCCTGCACCGCGAAGCCGCTCTCCGCCAGGGCCGCCAGCGCGGCCGTCTGCACGCGGCGCGCGGTGTCCTCGTTGGTGAGCAGCTGGAGCAGGGGCTCGCGGGCCGGCTCGTACTTCAGGGAGCCCAGGACGTTGATGGCGGCGATCTTCACGTCGTCGGACATGTCCTCCAGGAAGGGGAGGACGGCGGGGGCCACGCGCGGGTCCTGCTTGCCCTGGACGTGGTGGAGCAGGACGACCTTCTTCTCCGGGTCGCGCGTGTAGCGGGTCGACAGGTGCTGGAGCGTGTCCGCGATGACGCCCAGCAGCGCGTCCTCCGCCAGCAGCTCCTGGAGCACGCGCAGCGCCCAGGACGTGGCGTGCTCGCTCTGTTTGAGGAACGCGCTCACCGGCGCGACGGCCTCCTGGCCGAAGCCCTTGATGAGCTCGAAGGTGTGCTCCTTCTCGTCCGCGTCGGTGGTGAGCGGGTCCACGGTGATGGTGAACCGGCTGAGCAGCACCGTCACGGCCTCGGGGTACTTCATCTCCCCCAGCTGCTGCAGGGCCTTCTGCCGCGTGGAAGGCTCCCCATACTTCTGGGTCACCTTGGACTTGAGCTTGAGGGCTTTTTCGGGGCCCGAGCCGCCCGTGAAGAAATCGAAGAGACCCATAGGTACGTACCCGCTCCGGATTCGGAAGGTGGAGGCGCCATGTAGGACGGGGCGCCTTCCAGGACAAGAGGCAACAAGTAGCAACGAGAGGCCATCACACTACAGTGTCAGCTCCCGGCGGACGTCGCCCCGGTAGGCCCGCGCCAGCGCTTCCGCGGCCTCGCGGGCCTCGGCGGTGGCCTCCTCGGGGACCTTCACCTGGAGCAGGAGGTACATGTCGCCGGGCGTTCCGCCCCGGAGCGACGGCACGCCGCGCCCCTTGAGCCGCATCTTCCGGCCGGACTGTGAACCGGGCGGCACCTTCAGCGTCACCTCGCCCTGGAACGTGGGCACGCGCACCTCGCCCCCCAGGAGCGCCTCGGACACCGTCACCGGCAGGTCCAGGTACAGGTCGTCGCCTTCGCGGCGCACGAGCGGGTGCTCGGCCACCTCCGTCTCGATGTAGAGGTCGCCAGGGGCCCCGCCATGGACGCCCGCCGCGCCCTGACCGGCGAGCCGCACCTTGGAGCCCGTCAGGACGCCCGCCGGAATCTTCACCGTCAGCCGCGTCGTCTCCTCCTGGATGCCGCTGCCACCGCACTGGGTGCAGGACTCCGGGGCCCGGCCGCTGCCCCGGCAGGTGGGGCACACGCCCGAGCCGCCAAACACGGCGCCGCCCCGTCGCGAGCGGCCGGTGCCGTTGCAGGTGGGGCAGGTGACGAGCTTTCCGCTGTGGCCCTCGCCATGGCACTTGCTGCAGCGGCCCGGGCGCTGGAGGGACAGCGTGCGCTCGGTGCCGGACACGGCCTCGGCGAGGGAGACCTGGACGCGGGTCGTCAGGTCGTCGCCGCGCTCGGCCGCCGTCGCCCTGCTGCCGCCCCGGCCCCGGCCGAAGAGGTCGCCCACGTCGAAGCCGCCGCCGTGCCCGCCACTCCCCGCGCGCCCGAAGATGTCGTTGAAGAGGTCCCCCAGGTCCACGCCCTCGGTGCTGAAGGGGATGCCCCCGCCGCCACTGCCCCCGGCCGCCTGGGCGGCCCGGTACTGGCGGTAGGCCGTGGCCTTCTTCTCGTCGAAGCCGATCTTCTCCGCGTCCTCGCCGAACTCGTCGTAGAGCGGGCGCTTCTTCGGGTCGCTCAGCACCTCGAAGGCGCTGTTGATGCGCTTGAACTTTTCCTCCGCGCTCTTGTCACCCGGGTTGACGTCCGGATGGTGCTGGCGCGCCAGCTTCCGGAAGGCCTTCTTGATCTCGTCCGCGGACGCCGTCCGTGGCACGCCCAGAATCTGGTAGTAGTCGTCCGCCATAGTTCTCGCCGTGCAGTACCCGACATCCCGCAACGTAACCAGCGGGGCGGTGAGCGCCAGCACGGGATGTCCGGACAGGGCCGGGATGGTTACAGTCGCCGGAAGATGAGGAAGGTCATGCCAGCACCGCGCGGACGTCGAGCGGTTCACCTGGGGCTGGCGTGCTGGCTGCTGGGCACCCCCCTCATGTCCTGGCTCGGGACCACCGCCCATGCCGCCGCGCCCGCGCCAGCCGTCTCCCGGGACGAGGGCAGGGTGATGGACCGCGTCGTGGCGGTCATCGAGGGCCAGGTCCTCACCCAGAGCGAGCTGGAGATGGAAGCCCGGGTGGCGCTGATCCAGCGAGGGGCCGTGCAGGTCGCCGCCCTCCCGCTGGACGAGCAGACCCTCCAGGGAGCCCTGGAGCTGTCCATCAACCAGCGGCTCCAGGTCCTGAGCGCGGACCGGTTGCAGGCCTTTCCGGCGGAGCCCGCGGAGGTGGAGGCCCGCCTGGACGCGTTCCGGACACGGCTGGGAGGGGAGGAGGGGCTGCGGCGCTTCCTCGCCCGGCACGACGTGGACCGGGAGGCCCTGCTGGCCGTGCTGGCACGGGGGCTCCGGGCGGAACGGATCCTGGACAGTCGGGTCCGCTTGAAGGCACAGGTGAGCGAAGCGGAGGTGCGCCACCATTATGACGAACACCGGGACGTGTACCCCGGCGAGTTCGACCAGGCGGCGCGCACGGCCATCCGCGAACAGCTCGTGCGGGCGCGCTACGGGGAGCTGGCGGCACAGGCCCTGGCTGAAGTACGCAAGTCGGCGCAGGTGCGGCGCGTGGCGCCCTTCGCGCGGGAGGCACGGCGATGAGACGGCTGCGGGAGGACGGGACTCCCGAAAAGGCGCAGGGCTTCATCATCCGGCAGATGACCGTGGACGACATGCCGGCGGTGATGGCGCTGGAGAAGGCGTCCTTCAAGAACCCCTGGTCCCCGGAGCTGCTCCAGCGCGAGCTCCAGCACGACTGGTCCACCATCCTGCTCGTGGAGGAGCCGTTGCCCGAGGGCGGCGTGGCCCTCCTGGGGCTGGCCATCTTCTGGATCGTCCACGACGAGGTCCACATCCTCAACGTGGCCACGGCCCCCATCCACCGTCGCCGGGGCGTCGCGCGCACGGTGATGGACGAGGTGCTGCGCCGGGGCGTCGCGCGTCGCTGCTCCCTGGCCACGCTGGAGGTGCGCCGGGGCAACGAGTCCGCCCTCAGCCTCTACCGCTCGCTCGGCTTCCGGCCAGTCGGCATCCGGCCGAACTACTACGCGGACGAGGGCGAGGACGCGATCGTGATGGTCCTCGACTTCTAGGAGTACGCGGAGTAGAGCGTCCGGCCCGGGGATTGGCCATGCTTGACACCCGGGGGCCCCTCCCTATACTCGCGGGCCTTTCTGTAGCCTGTAGGTAGATATGCTCCGCTTTCGTGTGTCCGGAAGCGGTTCCCATCGAAGAAGAGGTTTCAGTGCCGACCATCAGCCAGCTCGTCCGCAAGGGCCGCGAGAAGCTCAACATCAAGGGCAAGAGCCCTGCCCTGAAGGAGTGCCCCCAGAAGCGCGGCGTGTGCACCCGCGTCTACACCACGACTCCGAAGAAGCCGAACTCCGCGCTCCGCAAGGTGGCCCGCGTTCGTCTGACCAACGGCATCGAGGTCACCTCCTACATCCCCGGCGTGGGTCACAACCTCCAGGAGCACTCGGTGGTGATGATCCGCGGAGGCCGCGTGAAGGACCTCCCGGGCGTTCGCTACCACATCATCCGCGGCACGCTGGACTCCGTGGGCGTTGCCGGTCGCAAGCAGAGCCGTTCGAAGTACGGCGCGAAGCGTCCCAGCTAGTCCCCCCGCGCGTCGTTGGCGCGGAACACCTTCGCAGTCCTTGAAGTTGTGTCGGACGCTGGCCCCACACCCTGGGGAGTGTCCTTTCGAAGTCCAAGTCTTGAAGCCCCGCGAAGCTTTCCTCTGAAGAGGGGAGTGGGGCGTAAGGGAAGAGATGCCTCGTCGTCGCGTAGTCGCCAAGCGGAAGATTCTCCCGGATCCGAAGTTCCAGGACCGGCTCGTCACCAAGTTCGTCAACGACCTGATGCGCAAGGGGAAGAAGTCCATCGCGGAGGGCGTGTGCTACGGCGCCTTCGCCCTCATGGAGGAGCGCGCGAAGGAAGACCCCCTCAAGACCTTCAAGAAGGCCCTCGACAACGTCAAGCCGGTGCTTGAGGTCAAGAGCCGCCGTGTCGGTGGCGCCACCTACCAGGTCCCCGTGGAGGTCCGTCAGGATCGCCGCGTCGCGCTCGGCATGCGCTGGATCATCTCCTACGCCAAGGCGCGCGGTGAGAAGACCATGCAGGAGAAGCTGGCCGGCGAGATCATGGACGCCGCCAACAACCGCGGCAACGCGGTGAAGAAGCGTGAAGACACGCACAAGATGGCGGAGGCGAACAAGGCCTTCGCGCACTACCGCTGGTAGGTCCCCTCAGGGGCTTCGCGGTTGCCGCCCGGATGCGCGATCAGCGTCCGGGCGGTTTTGTTTGTCAGCACAGCAGGTTCTCTGAGATGTCCGGTCGGTGGGTGGGCAGGGCCGCTTCCGGCGCCTCCCGCCTCCCTGGAAGGAACTGAGTCATGGCCCGTGAGTTCCCCCTCGAGCGCTACCGCAACATCGGCATCATGGCGCACATCGATGCCGGCAAGACGACCACCACCGAGCGGATCCTGTTCTACACAGGCGCCATCCACAAGATGGGCGAGGTGCACGAAGGCACCACCACCACGGACTGGATGGTGCAGGAGCGTGAGCGCGGCATCACCATCACCTCCGCCGCCATCAGCGCCTTCTGGGAGCGTGAGGGCCACCGCTACCGCGTGAACATCATCGACACGCCGGGGCACGTGGACTTCACCATCGAGGTGGAGCGCTCGCTGCGCGTGCTCGACGGCGCCATCGCCGTGTTCGACGCGGTGAACGGCGTCGAGCCGCAGTCAGAGACGGTGTGGCGCCAGGCGGACCGCTACAAGGTCCCGCGCATCTGCTTCATCAACAAGATGGACCGTGTGGGCGCGGACTTCGAGATGTCCGTCGGCACCATCCGCGAGAAGCTGGGTGCGCGCCCCGTGCGCATGCAGCTGCCGCTGGGCGCCGAGGACAAGCTCAAGGGCGTCATCGACCTGGTCCGCATGAAGGCGCTCGTCTTCCAGGAGCAGGAGCAGGGCAGCAAGGTCGACATCGTGGAGATTCCGGAGGAGTTCCAGGCCGCGGCGGACGCCGCGCGCGCGGAGCTGCTGGAGGCCGCGGCGGAGCAGGACGACGCGCTCACGGAGAAGTTCCTCGAGGGCCAGGAGCTGACCGAGGAAGAGGTGCGCCGCGCCATCCGCAAGGGCTGCGTGGGCCTGAAGCTGTTCCCCGTGTTCTGCGGCTCGGCGTTCCGCCACAAGGGCGTGCAGCCGCTGCTGGACGCGGTGATTGACTACCTGCCCAGCCCGCTGGACGTGCCGCCCATCCAGGGCAAGACGCCCAAGGGCGAGGACGCGGTGCGCGAGACGCGCGACGACGCGCCCTTCAGCGCGCTGGCGTTCAAGATCATGAACGACCCGTCCTTCTCGTCGCAGACGCTGACGTTCCTGCGTGTCTACTCGGGGAAGCTGGAGGCGGGCACGGCGGTCTGGAACTCCGTGAAGGGCAAGCGCGAGCGCGTCAGCCGGCTCGTGCAGATGCGCGCGGACAAGAAGGACGAACTCACCGAGTGCTACGCCGGTGACATCTGCGCCGTGGTGGGCCTGAAGCTCGCGACGACGGGCGACACGCTCTGCGACGACAAGCAGCAGATCGTGCTGGAGCGGATGGAGTTCCCCGAGCCGGTCATCGACATCGCCATCGAGCCGAAGTCCACTGCGGACCAGGACAAGATCATCCAGTCCCTGCAGCGGCTGGCGATGGAGGATCCGTCCTTCCGCGTGCGCACCAACGAGGAGACGGGCCAGACGCTCATCGCCGGCATGGGCGAGCTGCACCTGGAGATCATCGTCGACAGGCTCCTGCGCGAGTTCAAGGTCGACGCGAACATCGGCAAGCCCCAGGTGGCCTACCGCGAGACAGTGACGACGACCCAGACGGCGGAGGGCAAGTACATCCGTCAGACGGGCGGCAAGGGCCAGTACGGCCACATCAGCCTGCGTGTATCGCCCAACGAGCCCGGCAAGGGCTTCGAGTTCCTCAACAGCATCACCGGCGGCGCCGTGTCCAAGGAGTTCGTGGACGCCGCGCGCGACGGCGCCCGGGAGGCCATGCAGAACGGCCCCGTGGCCGGCTACCCCATGGTGGACGTGAAGGTGGAGGCCTACGACGGCTCCATGCACGACGTGGACTCGTCGGAGATGGCGTTCAAGATCGCCGGCTCACTGGCCTTCAAGGACGCCGTCCGGGCGGCCCAGCCGGTGCTCCTGGAGCCCATCATGGCCACCGAGGTCCTCACCCCCGAGGCCGCCATGGGCGACGTGATTGGCGACCTGAATGCACGGCGAGGGAAGATCCTGGGGATGACGCCCCGGCCCGGCGGCGTGCAGGCCATCCAGGCAGAGGTGCCCCTGGCCGCCATGTTCGGCTACTCGACCGACCTGCGCAGCAAGAGCCAGGGAAGGGCGACGTACACCATGCAGTTCAAGCACTACGCCGCCGCGCCCAAGTCAGCGCTCAACCGCTGACGCCCTGCCTGCAGGGGAGGCCGCCGGGCGAATTGTATTGACGTTCCAGCGGCTTTGAAGCACACGCAGCACCGCTCGGGAGTTCTCTCCCAAAGTTCCAGACCGCCGGGGTTGCACCGGTGCCGTCGTGAGGAGTGGTTCATGTCCAAGGAAAAGTTCGACCGCAGCTTGCCCCACGTGAACATCGGAACGATTGGGCACGTGGACCACGGCAAGACGTCGCTGACGGCGGCCATCACGAAGGTGCTCGCGAAGTCGGGCGGCGCCACGTTCATGGCGTACGACCAGATTGACAAGGCGCCGGAGGAGCGGGAGCGCGGCATCACCATCTCCACGGCCCACGTGGAGTACAAGACGAAGAACCGCCACTACGCGCACGTCGACTGTC
>NZ_RAWG01000269.1 GCF_003611735.1 Corallococcus sicarius
CCCCAGGAGTCCCCACCATGAACGCCCCCCAGAACCCCAAGATCGGCCTCAACGCGCTGCTCACCCCCGACAACTGCGTGATGATCCTCATCGACCACCAGCCGTTCCAGTTCGCGGGCGTGCGCAGCCACGACACGCAGACGGTCATCAACAACGTCGTCGGCCTGGCCCGCGCAGCGAAGCTCTTCAAGGTGCCCACGCTGCTGACCACGGTGCTCGAGGAGCGCGGCGGCCTCCTGCTCAAGCAGTTGCAGGACGTCTTCCCCGAGCAGAAGCCCATCAACCGCACCTTCATCAACACGTGGGAGGACGCGCGCGTCGTCGAGTGGGTCAAGAAGTCCGGCAAGAAGAAGATCGTGATGGCCGCGCTGTGGACGGAGATCTGCCTGGCCATGCCGACGATTCAGGCGCTCGGCGAGGGCTACGAGGTCTACATCGTCACCGACGCGTCGGGCGGCGTGTCCGTGGAGGCGCACGAGGTGGCCGTCCAGCGCATGGTGCAGGCCGGCGCCGTGCCCATCACCTGGACCGTGTTCGCCTCCGAGCTGCAGCGCGACTGGGCCCGCACGGACACCGTGCCCGGCCTGGCGCAGATGCTCGTCGACCACATGGGCAACGTCGGCACCAGCTTCGTCTGGGAGCAGCAGCTGCTCAACACGCCCAAGTCGACCTGAGACACGGGCAACGCGCTTGCCTCCTTCCTGGTTAATCTGGAATTCTAATTTTTTAAGATTTCCAGGGAGGAAACCATGAAGCCCGTTCGTGTCGTCCTGTTGGGGTCCACGCTGTGCGCAGCGCTCGTCGGGTGTGGGGGTGAGCCGGGTTCCGAGCCGGCGCCCACGCCCACGCCGCGGCAACAGGAGCTGGTCGACGACAATGCGCGGACGCTGCTGGTGCCGGGGCTGGCGGATCCGGACGTCTACAAGGAGAACGACGACCTGTTCTTCCTGTCGGGCACGGGCAACGGGTGGCTGCTGCCCATCTACGAGTCGAACGACCTGGCGACGTTCCGGTTCAAGCGCGACTACAACCCGTCGCAGGCCGACCCCACGTACGACTACTGCTTCCTGTGGGCGCCGGACCTCAACAAGTCCAACGGCGCCTACCAGCTCCACTTCTCCGCGCACCGCGTTCCCAATGGCGCGGCGTGTCCACCGGCCGGGCAGGACGTGACGACCTTCGTCGCCACCGCGCCGGACCTGAACTTCAACTTCGGCGCGCCCCAGCCCATTCATGCCAACACGACGTGGCCGCGCACCTCCACCGCTACGGGGTGCCTGCCGCAGGGCTGCAACCGGAACATCCGCATCGACTCGGCCACGTTCAACGACACGGCGGCCCGCTGGTTCTTCTATGTGTGGTTCGACCGGGGCAACAACATCGCGTCGTTCAACACCGCCGCCCCCGGCACCGTCTACAACCACCTGGGGCCGGCCGTGTTCGCGACGCCTGCCCATGAGGAGGGCATCAACGAGGCGCCTGAAGTCTTCAAGCGCAATGGCCTCTACTACATGCTCTTCAGCGGCGGCTGGTACAACAGCCAGTACGCCATGTATTACGTGATGGGAGACTCCATTCCCCAGCTCACGCGGGCGCGCGCGGTGCGGCGGCTCTCCCAGCCGCTCAAGAACTCCGCCGGCCGGCTGGTGCAGAGCCACGGCCACAACGCCATCGTCGAGCGCCGGGGGGAGTACTTCAACATCTTCCACGTCGGCGCCTTCGACACCGCGGGCAACCTCACCTCGCGCAGCACGTACCGGCAGCGCGTCACCTTCAAGTCCGACGGCGCGATGACGTCACTCAACCAGGTGAACCTCCGCTGGAACAAGCTGGCCGGCTACAGCTACTCGCTGGACGTCGTCCTGCGCGATGGGTCTGTCATTGGCCCGTGCAACTCCGTGGCGCTCCTGGGGCAGTCCAACAAGACCGTCTTCGACGGCGTGTGCCGCAGCGCGGGAGACCGCGTGGTGACGAAGGGCGACATCGCTGCCTTCCGCATCTTCTACGCCATCAACAACGCCTGGGGCGCCTTCGTGGAGACGCCCTATGACGGCATCTCCGACGACGTCGCGCTCACCCTGCCGGGCGGCTACACGCCGTTCGTGGACCTGGAGTGGAGCGAGGAGGAGACCGCCGCGCAGTACTCCATCGACGTGCAGCGGCGGGACACCGGCGCGTGGATTGGCCCCTGCATCGGCGTCAACGCCGTGAACAAGAGCCTCGCGTGGAGCTACCAGGGGCGCTGCGACACCCCTGGCATCAACGTGCCTCCGTCCAACATCCAGGCCTTCCGCATCTGCTCCGCCGTGAACGGCGACTGGTCCCGCGCCCGCTGCGGCGCCGCGGCCTATGACGGCCGGAGCATGCACTCCCGGATCGTCATCCCCTGAAGCCGCGCGGCCTCCTGGCGCCTGCCTCAGTGGCAGGCGCCGGTGCCCTTGTCGGTGAACGTCTGGCCCGCGATGGGGACGAACTCCCAGTCATAGCTGCTGGGGTGCAGGGTGAGCTTCAGCACGCCCCAGGTGCTGGCATTGCGCAGGGCGCTGTTGGCGGGCTGCGTGGAGGTGAAGGCGCGCAGGGACGTGCCGCCCGTGCCGACGACGAACTGGACGATGCCGTTCGCGGTGGCGGTGCCGGTGGCCGTCTGCGGCTTCCAGCGCTCGTAGTTGTGGTCATGCCCGGTGAGGATGAGGTCGGCGCCCGCGTCGTCGAGCGCCTTCCACAGCGGCTGCACGATGGAGTCATTGCCGTGGCTGCCCGAGCTGAAGCGCGGGTGGTGCCAGTAGGCCAGCGTGCAGGTGCGCGGGTTGGCGGCCAGGTCCTGCCGCAGCCACGTCTCCTGCGCGGAGCCGGCGGCGCACCCGCCCACCGCGGTGCAGTTGCTGTTGAGCACCACGATGTGCCAGTCCCCCAGGTCGTAGCTGTAGTAGCCCTGGGTGGGGTCCCCGGCCTGCGCGCCGAAGTAGCCGTAGTAACCCGTCGCGCCGGAGGTGTTGTACTCGTGGTTGCCCGGGCTGGGCTTCATGCGCGCCTTGTGGCGGCCCCACGCCGGGGCGAAGCAGTTGTTGAACTCCGTCGTCGTGCCGCTCTGGTAGGCGATGTCGCCCAGGAGCGCGATGGTGCCCGGCAGCCCGTCCAGCAGGTTGCCCGTGGCGGTGTCCTGCGTCGTGTTGCAGTTCCCGATGTCGCCCGCGGCCAGCAGCACCGGGTCGCCCACGGTGCCCGCAGGCAGGTACGTCACGGAGAGCTGCGGCCGGTCCGCGACGGTGGCCGCCTCGCTGGAGGCCAGGTCCAGCCCGTCCGTGTTGCTGGTGCTCGCGAGGATGAAGCCGAAGTTGGACGCGGGCGCGTCCACCCACTGCTGCACGCGCGCGATGCCCGCGGCGTTGAGCGTCACGGTGTACGTCCCCACCGCGCTCGCCTGGAGCGAGCCCAGCGCCGTGGTGTTCCGGTCCGTCGCACCCTTCGCGCCCGCCACCTCCCAGCTCGTCGTGCCGGTGGCCCGCTGCCAGGTGGCGGCGCCCTCCTCCCACTCCCGCGTGAGGGCCTGGAGCGCGTACGCGTGGTTGGTGGCGTTGGTGACGCGCACCGTGAGCGTCACCGACTGGAGGGTGCTCCCGCTCGGGATGGAGCCGAGGTCCCACCGCAGGAGCAGCGAGGCGTCCTTGCCACTGCCGGCGGGCTCGTCCCCGTCCGCGTACAGCGTCACGGCGCCACCGGGGCTGGCGGTGGGCGCGTTCTCCGAGAGGGAGATGTCCCGCGTCCCCGCGTACCCGTTCACGCCCTCCCGGAACGTCGCCGTCACCGGGTTGGCCAGCGCCTCCACCACCGCTGCCGGCGCCGGATCCGGATGCGCCTCCTCCGGACCCGAGCACCCGGCTCCAGCGCCCAACGCGACAGCTCCCGCGAGCGCGCACACTCCCAAGACCCGTGGCCAGAGCGGCCGCCTTCCCTGACGTGACAGCGACATGTGTTCCCCTCCAGGAGACAGGGTTCGCTGCTTAGTCGAGTTTTGAGATGGAAGACAGGTTCCTGACGGCGGGCTCAGTAGCGGTACAGCTCCGCCGCCACCTGCGCGTCGCAGGACGTGACAGCGCTGCCACACACGGTGGGGCTCGAATACATGATGGAGTTGCAATCCCAGTGGTGGGCGATGCCGAGCGTGTGTCCAATCTCATGAACGGAGACGCTCTTCGCGTGGTACGCGCCCGCGTGGAACGTGTTGTTCATGTTGACGATGCTGCCGGTCATGCAACCGCCCGAGGCGTAGTTCCAGGTGTACGCCAGCCAGCCATTGTTGCCGTACCAGTTCTCGTAGACCATGACGTCGGAGCTGCCGCTGCCACGCCAGTGGAGATACAGGCTGTTGGACACGCTCGTATACATCCACGCGTTCATCGCATCGCCGACGGGCCAGCGGGTGGTCGTGAAGTCCGTGAAGGTGACGTTCGCGGGATTGCGGCACCACCTGTAACCAAACACCGGAACCCCGCACCAGCTCTGGGCGGTCGGTCCGCGGGGGGCCTCCTTCAGCATCGGCGCCGGGCGCTCGGAGGGGCTCACGTACGCGACGGCGCTCGCGCGGCTCTGAGCCCGCTCGAACAGCGCGTTGACCGGCTTGCCGACGAAGTCCTTGAGGGCGGCGCCGTGCTCCGGCGACTCCGCGCCCTGCACGAAGCCGCCCTGCACGAGCACCCGGCCCGTCGGTCCACCCGTGACGGCGTAGACGCCCGATCAGCGTGGCCGGCAACCTCGGACGCCTTGATGCGCCCGCCCGCGGAGGCCCAGGGTGACAACGACACTGCCATCGTTCGCCCGCAAAGCCTGCGAGGCTGGAGGTGGTTCTTCGGGAAGGCCCCCGTCAAACCCTGGCGGGCAGTGACAGAGATATCCGCCACCGTCCTCCCAGTGATTCTCGCAAGGGCTGTAGCACAGTGGAATCAGGCGCTTTTCCCCCTCGCGACCCATGCCTGAATGGCGGACCGCATCAGGGCCCATTCTCCGCGATCCCACACATCCCAGCGGTTGCCACAACAAGGCAAGCGCCCCCGCTCCAAACAGCGCAGCACAGATGCGAGCAACTCGCGATGAAGGGACAGGCCCTTGACGGGCGGACCGGAACTCCGGGATGACACGCATAGGGAACGGGGCACTCCTGCCGCGAGCAGCCATGCCGCTCGACCTCCAAGAGAATCTACTTCCCCAGGCTTCGGCTTCGCCAGGGATGCCGGCTCTCCCAGAAAGTCCTTGCCCCAACCACAAGCGATTGCATTCAGGTGGAAATCTCCAGACACCCATACCGCAATGAATGTGTGTCGTTGCTCAGGGCCACCCCTACTCCTCCTGCACGACCTGCCATTCGAAGGACCCGTTGACCCACGACGGAGCGGGCCCACGCGGAGTCATCGCGGGGGCCCGTTTCGCTTTCAGGCCGGGCCCTCAGGGCGACGGCGCGAACCGGACGTCCACCCAGTAGTTCGTGTCCTTGTAGCTGCTCGCGGGGAAGCCGCCGCTGCCATAGGCGAAGACGCCGTTGCCGCCCACGCTCGCGCTGGAGGGGGCCGTCAGGTTGCCGCTGGTGACGGTGCTCGCGAGGCCGGAGACGTCCCGCGCGAAGAGGCCGTTCGACGTGTGGTACGAGACCACGTAGAGCGTGTTCGCGCTGAGCGCCACGGGCGTGGGCAGCGGTGCCTCCTGCCAGCCCGGGATGCGGCCGTCCCGCACGACCACCTGGGCCAGCAGCGTGCCGGTGCTGCTCCAGAGTCGCGCGGTGTAGCCATTGGCGTTGCCCGTGCCCCGGTAGAAGCGCAGCGCCTGGACCGTGCCGGCGACGTTGCTGCGAAAGCGCATGCCCAGTTCCACGGCGCGCGTGTCCGCCTCCTCCACCGTGTTGGCGGGCACGCGGTCGCCGAAGAGCGTCTGGCTCCACGGGAGGATGAGCGTGGTCACCACCGGCCGGTGGTCGGACTGCGACGAAGCCCCCACGACGGCCGCCGTCACGGGCGACGTCCACGCCGAACCGAGCATCACGTAGTCGATGCGGCGCGTGGGGAAGCTCGCGTCCTGCGTGTAGCCGTTGCCGGAGCCGCCGCGCGTCCACGCGTCGGAGAGCAGCGTCTTCAGCCGCGTGATGCTGGACTCGGAAGGCGTGGCATTGAGGTCGCCCCCGAGCAGCGCCCACGGCCTGCCCGCCAGCGCCGCGTTGACGTCGTCGGCCTGGTTCAGCCTCTCGGTGGCGCCGGTGGTGCCGAAGTGGGTGATGGCCACGGGCACGACGTGCGACGCGTCCAACTCCACCTCCACCAGCGCGAGGATGCGCTGCTCGGCGGCGGAGCGCAGCGGGATGCGCTGCGCGGACCGGATGGGGTAGCGCGACAGCAGCGCGAGGCCGTACTGCCCGCCGTCAAAGCTGGTCAGCGAAGGCACGAACGCGAAGTTCAGGCCCGTGAGCTGCCCCAGGCGCGCGGCCTGATCCACCTTGCCGGACCTGTTGGTGAGGACATCCACCTCCTGGAGCGCGACGAGGTCCGGCGCCTGCCCCTGGATGACGCTGGCGATGGCCTCCAGGCTGCTCAATTCGCCGTGCTTGATGTTGTACGTCATGAAGCGCAGCCCGCCTCCCGGCGTGAGCGGCTGGGTGGCCGTGGCCAGCGGCGCGGCGCCCTCGGCGGGCTCCGGTGGCGCGCAGCGGGGAAGGACGACCACGAACAGGACGGCCAGGAGCGAGGCGACGGGATGCGGCAGGCGCATGGGGACTCTCCGGGGGCAGGACTACCAACGGCCAGGGGCGGTCAGCGACGACGGCGCAGGTCCAGCGGATCGTGCTTCGTCTCGACACACGTGCCGCCACGCGCCAGGGCCTTGCGGGCCCGCGCATCACAGTGCTGCCAGGCGCCTCCGGGCGAGGCGACGCTCCCGGAGGTGTGGACCGCGCACGACGGCTTGTGCCCCCAGCTGTCGCCCTGGAGCCAGTAGATGTACGTCTGCGTGCCGCCCCCCGGAATGCTGCACTCGACGAAGTGCGACTCGCCATCCGCCTTGAAGAACGCGCTCGTCGTCGCGTTGGGGGCCTGCGGCCTCTTCGGGAGGACCGTCTCGAAGCGCCCCTGGAAGCCCTCCACGAGCTTGCCGTCGGCCGCGAGCCGGATCGGCGGGGTCACCTTCCTGCCATCGAACTCGTCGAAGTAACCATTCACCACCACCGAACCATCCGGCAGCGCCGCCACCAGCCGGAGGAAGCCGGACTCATTCGAATCCGGCTTCGCCCCCACCGCCGCCTTGCGATAGCGCAGCCCCTTGCCCAGCCCTGACTGGAACCGGGCATCCACCGAGCCGTCCTCCTTCAAGCGGACCAGTCCCGGAGCGAGCCAGGGCCCCTGGGGCGGTTCGAACGAGGGGATGTTGTTCTGTGCCAGGACGAGCGTCCCGTCCGGTCCCAGGCCCAGCTCCGGCACGATCATGAAGCGCCCCTGGGGGTATTCACCCGGCTGCTGGAAGGGCTTGAAGGAAGCATCCAGCCGCCCCTGGCGCGTCAGCCGTACGACGTGCGCGGTCACCCCGCCGCCGGAGAACTCTCCGATTCCGACGACCGAGCCGTCACGTCCCGGAGAGATGAGGCTCAGCTCGAGGTCCTCCGTGCCCTTCAACAGCCAGTCGATCAACGGCGTGTTGAAGCGTGGATCCGGCTTCCAGTTCGGCCCCAGCGCGAGCACCGGGATCTGGGCGCTGTTGTTCTCCACGATGAACCGCCCGCTGACGAAGAGGCCCCCATCGGCGCGCACGCGGACCTGGTTCAGCACGTACCAGCCCATGTTGAGGTTCTTCAGGAGGGAATCGAAGCGCACGGTGCGCTCGACGGCGCCGTCGGGGGTGAAGCGCAGCAGCCACAGCGGCACCTCCTTCAGGTAGGCCTCATCCGGCGTCGACGCCGCGACGATGAGTCGCGACTTCGCGTCCACCTCCGCGGTGATGATGAAGGATTGGGGGCCGACCGTCTTGAGGAGCGCCTGCCGGACCTTGGTGTTGAAGGCTTCGGCCCGGGCGCCCGCCGCCGTGTGGCGCACGAGGACATGGGCCACGCTCGCGGGCCCGCTATTGCCCGTGGGAGCCTCCGCGTCGCGGGATTGGTACGTCGCGATGTAGCCCCCGGATGGCACGGCGAGCAGCTGCACCAGCTCCTTCATCCGGTCCTTGTCCGACGCGGCTTCGAGCGCCACGGAGGCTGGCGACGTGTCGCGCTTCCCCAGGGGGTCGATGACCACGAGGCTGCCCACGGGCTCGCCGTTCAGCCGGTTGCAGGTGTGCCCCACCAGCCAGGCCTTCTTCGGCGTGGGCACGATGGCCATGAGGTCGCAGTCTTCATTCGGGGCGGTGAACCGATCGTACGGCGACCAGATCTCCTCTTCCTCCGCCGCGAAGACCGCACCGCTCAACAGCAGCGCGAGCAACGTGGCGCCCACCCTCGTCCCGCATCGCATCGCGCGCTCCCTTCCAGTTCCAGGGGCCCGCATCGTGTCACAACCCTGCCCTCCGGGCGTGCAGGCTTCCCCCAGGCCACGATTCCGCGCCGACCGCCCTCGGGGATGGTCTACCCTGACGCCGTCTTGCAAAGCCCGGAGTGCCCGTCCCATGCGCAGCGGTCGTGACCTGTCGCCAGTCCTCCTTGTCGGCGCCGGAACGGGTGAAGCCACGTGCGGCATCCTCTACCTGGCGAGCTACCTGCGGCGCGGCGGCATCGAAGCCTTCGTGCGCCTGTACGACGGCGATGAGACCAACGCAGAGGTGATGCGCTCGTTCGAGCGCCTCGTCGCCCGCGTGCGCCCGAAGCTGGTGGGCATCAGCCTCAAGTGGTTCCACCACGTGGACCGCGCGCTCCTCATCGCGCGGACCCTGCGCAAGATCGATCCCTCCATCCGCATCGTCGTGGGCGGCAACTCCGCGTCGTACTGGTGGCGGGAGCTGAACGCCTTCGACTGCATCGACCACATCGTGCTGGGCGACGGCGAGCTGCCGCTGCTGGCCCTCTGCCAGGGCGACCCCTCCCCGCCCAACTGCGTGACGCGCGACCCTGACGGACGTCCCCGGAGGCTGCCGCTGGCGTACGTGCAGGGCGCCAAGAACACCGAGGACATCTACTACTCGCACTTCAACGAGCTGTTCCTGAGCCAGATGGACCTGCACTCCTTCTCCGGCTGGGTCGCGCCCGGCAAGGGGTGCGGCGAGAACTGCCTCTATTGCGGCGGCGCGCGCGGAAACCAGAAGGCGGCCTTCGGGCGCGCGAAGCCCTTCCTGCGCTCCGAGGAGAGCGTGCGCCGGGACCACCAGGAGATCGCCAGCAACACCTGGCAGATGCGCTACGACTTCGCGGGCAGCACGGCGGAGTTCCTGAGCAGCACCTGGGCGGGGGTGGATCTCTCCCACCACTGCTGCACGTACTTCCTCTGGGGCGTGCCCCGGCTGGGGCTCATCGACGCGTTGGCGCGAACGTTCAAGCGCGTCTACATGGTGCTCGACATCGGCTGCTTCTCCGAACAGCAGCGCCTGGAGCAGATGGGGCGCGGCCTGCTCAAGCCGTGCGCGAAGGACTCGGAGCTGCTGGAGATCATCGACGCCTGCCGCCGCCATCCGAACCTGGACATCGAAGTTTCAGGCATCGGCGGCCTCCCGTTCGCGAGCAAGGCGACGCTCGCGGAGGAGCTGCGGCTGGTGGAGCGCGTCATCGGACTGGACTGCGTGGTGGGCTACCAGCGGCTCGAATCGCAACCCGGCGCGCTCGTCACGGAACATCCCGCGCGGTTCGACATGATCACCGAAGCGAAGACGTTCACGGAGTTCCTCGACTACTTCGAGCGGCGCGAGCCCGGTGACGTGTCCGTGCCGATGATCCGCTTCCGCGACACGGAGCTGGAAGCAGCAGTGCAGCGCACCTCCGACCGCGTGGACGCGATGGCGTGGGAGCACCGGGACGCGCGGAAGAACCTCGCCATCCATGGACGCACGCGGCTGAAGAACACCGCCCCCTGGACGCAGCAGTTCACGCTGGGGGACTGGCTGGGGAGCCACCGCGCGCCCGCGAAGGTGGCGCAGGAGCCGGTGACCGTCGTGCGCTCGGTGGATGGCATCACCCTGCCCTGCACGCCGTCGGTCAGCCCGCGCAAGTTCTCCGACCCCACGCTCTCGCAAGGCGAGGACGGCGCCATCCTCCTGGCCGCCCTGGCCGCCTTCGAGCGCCCCACCACCGTCGCCAGCGCCGTGACGCAGCTGGGGACGAAGGCGCGGCTGGACCCACAGTCCGCGCGCGAGGTCATCGACCACCTCGTGGACGGACGCTTCCTCCAGCCGGCGTAGGGCGGCGGAAGCCGAAGGACAACGCTACTGCGGCCCCTCCGCGGCTTGTGCGGCCGCCGGTGCCGCCGCCGGCGCCTCGACCGTCTTCAGCTCTTCCTTGCAGCTCACGGACTGGCCCGCGGCGCTGCAGATGAACCGGTGCCCGCGGCATTCGGCGGTCCAGGGCTGCACCTCTTCGCCAAGGCCATACGAGGTCTTCTCCCCGGAGATCGCCACCTCTTCGACAGGGCAGCCAATTTCCCCCGCGGAGAGGTTCGCATACGTCTGTTTGCTGACGGTGGCACAGCCAGTGGCGGCAGCGAGGAGGACAAGCGCACGAAGGTAGGATCGCATGGACGGCTATGTACCGCAGGGCCTGCGGTGAATGGAATCCACCGCCGGGGCACTCCTGGGGTCCAGACCTGGGGGCGGAGGGACGTGCCCGGGGTTAAACTGCGCCCATGAACTCCAGCCCATCCCACCGGTCATCGGTCGTCGTGGCGGAGCTGGGGCCGACGAACACGGGGAAGACCTACCGTGCCATCGAACGCATGCTGGAGCACGACACGGGCATGATGGGCCTGCCCCTGCGCCTGCTTGCCCGTGAGGTCTACGACCGGGTGACCGCCCGGGTGGGCGAAGGCCGGGTCGCCCTGATGACGGGCGAGGAGAAGCGCATCCCTCCCCGCCCCGACTACTGGATCTGCACCGTGGAGGCGATGCCGACGGACAAGCCCGTCGACTTCCTCGCGGTGGATGAGATCCAGCTCGCCGCGCACCGTGAGCGCGGACACGTCTTCACGGACCGGTTGCTCCACGCGCGCGGACGCCGGGAGACGTGGTTCCTGGGCGCGGACACGATGCGGCCCATGGTCCAGGCGCTCATCCCCCACGCCTCCGTGAAGCGCGCCACGCGGCTGTCCCAGCTCCGCTTCACCGGGCATCGCTCGCTGAAGAGCCTGCCTCCGCGCTCGGCCGTGGTCGCGTTCTCCGCGGACCGCGTGTACGAATTGGCTGAAACGCTGCGCCGCCTCCGGGGCGGAGTGGCCGTGGTGCTGGGTGCGCTCTCCCCCAGGACACGCAATGCCCAGGTGGCGATGTATCAATCCGGCGAGGTCCAGTACCTCGTGGCCACCGACGCCATCGGCATGGGGTTGAACCTCGACCTCAACCACGTCGCCTTCGCGGGGCTCTCCAAGTTCGACGGCGCGGAGCAGCGCGACCTCTTCCCGGACGAACTGGCGCAGATCGCGGGCCGCGCGGGGCGCCACCTGAACGACGGCAGCTTCGGGACCCTCAACACGCTGCCGGAGCTGTCCCCACGGGTCGTGTCCGCCATCGAGTCGCACCGCTTCCCGGCGGTGCGCAGCCTCATCTGGCGCAACCCCGCGCTCGACTTCTCCCACCCGGATGCCCTGCTGGAGTCGCTGTCGCAGGCGCCGCGCCACAACGCCTTCGTCCGGGTGGAGCGCGCGGACGACTACGATGCGCTCAGCAAGCTCGCGCTCGTGCCCGCCATCCGGGAGGTGGCCACCGACCGCGCCCGGGTCGAGCTGCTGTGGCAGGTCTGCCAGGTCCCCGACTTCCGCAAGGGCCTCTTCGGGCTGCACGTCTCGCTGCTGCGGGAGACCTTCCTCCAGCTCACCGCGGGCGACGGGAAGCTGGATCAGGACTGGATGTCGCGGCAGGTGTCCCCGCTCGATGACGTCTCCGGAGACATCCACACGCTGATGGACCGGCTGGCCGCCATCCGCATCTGGACGTACATCAGCCATCGCTCCAGCTGGCTGCACGACGCCGAGCAATGGCAGGAGCGCACCCGTCACATCGAGGACGCGCTGGGGGATGCCCTGCATGAGCGGCTCGTGGAGCGCTTCGTCCAGCGCGCCGCGCGGAGGAGTGCGCGCCGCTTCGTACGGGCCACCACCACGGCCACTGCCGCCACCTCCGACAGCCCCTTCGCCAAGCTGGGGCAGCTGTTGGGGGAGACGTCCGGCGCGGACGGCGGCCTGATGACGGAGGAGCAGTTCGTCCAGCGCGTCGTCGACGCGACGCATGAGACCTTCGAGGTGGACGCGTCCGGCAACATCTCGTTCGAAGGACAGCCGCTGGCCCGGCTGGTGCGCGGGAAGGACCGGCGCTCGCCGCAGATCGCGCTCGCGGAGCCGGAGGTCTGGACCGGGGGCGCGCGGCGACAGGTTGAACGCCGCCTGGTGGCGCTCGCGAGGGACCTCGTCACCGAGGCCATGGGAGGCTTTCCCTCCGAGTCCCTCACCGGCGCGGGTCGCTCCGGCGCGATGCGGGGCCTTGCCTACCGTCTGGCCGAGGGGCTGGGGATCATCTCCCAGGGCGAGGCGCGCGAGCAGTGGGGCCTCCTGGACGCGGAGGAGCGGGAGCGATTGAAGGCGCTGGGCGTCCGCGAGGGACAGCGCTTCGTCTACGTCGCCGAAGCGCTCGCCCCGCAGGCGCTGGCGCGGCGCTGCATGCTGACGGCGCTGTTCCAGCAGCGGCCGGCCCCCAAGGGTGTTCCGCAGGAACCCGTGCTGGATGTGTCGGGGCCCGGCGCTGGAAATGCACGAGCCTTTGGCTACGAGGTGCTCGGGACCGTGGCGTTGCGCATCGACCTGGTGGAGCGGATCAGCGAGTCGCTGCGCCACCCGCACGGAGCCCGGCAGGTGCATGCGCTCATGCAGGAGCTGCAGTTGGAGAGCGGTGTCCGCGCGCGGGTGCTGCGAGCACTCGGGGGACAGGCCGGCGGTGATCCGGCGAAGCGACGGCGGCGTCGGCGCCGGGGAAAGGCGCCAGCGGCGGCCCCGAGCGGCTCCCATGGGCAGCCTCCTCGCGCTGCCGCGCACCCGACGCCCCAGAGCGGAGAGGGCTGAAGCGCGGAGTCAGGGGGGGATGCGCCCCACACTGTGGGGGGTGGATCCATCGCAATGGCGGACGGCGCGCGCCCCGACGCGCGCGCGTCCCGAGGGAGTGGCCGTGAACCGCCCTCGTCGCACCCTCTGGCACATGCATTGCGTTGGGGCCGCGGATGAACCCGCGCATCTCGACCGCTCCTGGCGCGCCCCCAGAGCCCCCCGCC